>NZ_CP170082.1:640000-865000 GCF_042181575.1 Devosia polycyclovorans
CGGTCGGCCAGCCAGGGAAGATAGTTAGCGTCGAGATCCCAGAAATGCTGATGTGCGTCTATGATCCGCATCGCGTCGACTCCCGGCTTGAGGGGGCCGGATCACCGACCCCCATTGCTCGCGTGCTTAGGCGCCCAAATCCGCGTAGTAGCGGTCGATTGCGTCGGTATCGACTGATTCATCATGTTTGCGGCTGAGCGCATCGTACCGCTTTCGACGCGCATTCATGTCAGCCAGCAGCACAGCCTTGGCATGCAGGGCCACCTGCTTGGCGATCTCAATAGGCACCACGACCAGACCGTCGTCATCACATCCGACAATATCGCCGGGGCGTACCTGAGCACCTCCAATGCCCACGACCGTGTTGAGTTCGACCACCTCGATGCGACCCGGAATGATGGTCCGTCCGCGCTCGCGGCATACCATTGGCGTCTTCTGCATGGTCACCTCACCGGTATCGCGGCAATGCCCATTGGTAACGATACCGACGGCACCATGCGCCTGAAGGGCCAGCACGTTCTCTGAACCGAAAAAGCCCACTTCACTTGAGCTACCGACATCGGTCACCACTACGCTGCCGGGCTTGACGAGATCATTGAGTCCGCGGCCATTATGACCATGGCGATTGAACCAGAGGCCGTGCGCGCCAACAATTTCCTCAGTAGTCTGCAACGGCCACATCGGCTTGTTTGCTGGCACGCAGCGCTGGGTAACTGCGGGGCCCCAGAACTTCATGCCTAGCCAGAGCGGTCGGATTTCCTGGGATACCAAGCCGATATTGAAATAACCCAAGCCATCCATGGCATCCACCACGTCGACCACACGCAGCGGCTCGAAATATTTGCGGATGTGATAGGGGTCCACAGCGTTGCCTTGGGAATCCTTAGGCTCATAGCTCGACATGACAAATCCTCGTTGGCGCGCACTGACGCTGCCTGAAAAATGGAATGATCGTGGAAGGGCTCCTCCCCGTCCGCTAGTATTCTTGTATGCAAGACCGAGTTAAGTCAACGCCTGCTTTCTGCATTTTGCGAGCGGAAATCGTCAAGATGCACGATCCAAACAAGGACCTTAACCTCCTCCGCGCGTGCCAGGCGCTCGCCAGAACCTATTCCGGCGCCTTTTGCAGGAAGGGAAGACTGTTCAAAAAATGCTCACGCGTGAGCTGGGCCAACTGCTTGCCATCGCGAGCCGCAAGCACGGTGAACATCTTGGTGTGCTCAAACAGGGCGCTGGTCCATCGGCCGGTGTCCAAGTTAGCCAGCGCCCTGGCCCGCTCGACGCGCGGTACGAGCGACTGCCATACCGAATGCAGCACCGGATTGGCGGCAATCTCGACCGTTCTCTGGTGAATCTGCTGGTTGATACGCATGTAAGGCGCTCGCTCCTTGCGTGCGTGACAATCGACCATCTCGGCCAACAGTCGCCCAATTTCCGCTATCTCCGCCTCGGTAATGCGCTGACAAGCCAGTTCCGCAGCTAGCCCTTCGACGGCGCCGAAGACCACGAAAAGGTGTTCAAGGTCGGGCGCATGAAGCTGCGACACGACCACGCTCCTATTGGGCAGAAGATCAACCAAACCCTCTGCGGCTAGGGTGCGCAGCGCCTCACGCACGGGAGTGCGGGAGACGCCAAGCTGCTCGCAAAGCTGCAATTCGCGCATGCGGGACCCCGGCGGCAACTCCCCCGACAGTATCATGCTGCGCAGCCGGCCAGCTGCTTCTGTATGCAGTTGACCCTTGCGACGACCCGCAGGCACCGCTCCGTCACCCACAAAGTCAACGATCTCGGCATCTTTATCCATGTTTGCTCGTATGCATCTTCTGCGAAAAAAGCAAGATTGCCCATTTGCCCCCTTGATTTCCCTCAATTCAGAGTCTTGTATGCAAGATTGTGAGGCGACGAAACCCGTGAACGGTCGCGCCTCGTCGTTATGAGGGAGGATCACATGTCGCAAGGCGCCGGATCAGGCACTGCAATTGATGCTTCAGCGCCGCCCCTCACTGGGTTGCGGGTGCTGGATTTGAGCCAGGTTATGGCGGGACCGTTCTGCTGCATGCTCTTGGGCGACATGGGTGCTGACGTTATCAAAGTCGAACCGCCCGGCGTCGGCGACCAGACCCGCAAGTCAATGGGATTCCGTATGAAAGGGGAAGACAGCCCTGGCTTTCTTGCCCTCAATCGGAACAAGCGCAGTATCACGCTTGACCTGAAGACCGAGGCAGGGCAGCGCGTGCTGCATGAACTAGTCAAAACCGCCGACATTCTCGTCGAGAACAGCCGACCAGGCGTGACCAAGAAACTGGGTGCGGACTACCAGACCCTGTCCCGCGTCAATCCGCGACTGATTTATGCCAGCATTTCGGGATTCGGGCAGACGGGACCCTGGTCGCAGCGGCCAGGCTTCGACCTGATCGCCCAAGCTATGGGTGGGGTTATTAGTGCGACGGGCATTCCCGGCGCTGAACCGGTCAAGTCCGGTATCCCCGTTGGCGATCTGGGTGCTGGCATGTTTGCCTGTTACGGCATACTTTCGGCGGTGATCGGCCGCGAGCGCACCGGACGCGGGCAGTATGTGGACAGCTCGCTCCTGGACGCGGCCCTTTCGCTGTCGGTCTGGGAAAGCACCGAATACTGGGCGACCGGCGAGTCGCCTGGTCCCTTAGGAACAGCTAACCGCATGAGCGCGCCGTACCAGGCCTTTGCCGCCTCGGACCGCAATTTTGTAGTCGGCGCTGCCAATCAGAAACTTTGGCTGATTTTCTGCGACGTGATTGGCCGCCCCGAACTTAAGGATGATCCGCGCTACGCCGGCGCAATCGACCGGGTCAAACTACGCAGCGAGCTTGCCGACGAATTGCGCCCCACTTTCCGGACCCGAACTGCGGACGAGTGGGTAGACCTGTTCCTTGCAGCAGGCGTTCCCGCCGGCCCGATTAACGACTATAGCGCGGCACTCGACAACGAGCATGTGCGCCACCGCCAAGCGGTCATTGAGATCGACCACCCCGTCGAGGGGAAATTCAAGGCACTTGGATTTCCGGCCAAGCTGTCCGATACGCCGGCCAGCGTCAGACGCCCGCCACCGCTTCTGGGTCAGCACAATGACGAGATTCTGGCCGAACTCGAGCTGCTTCGGGCAAAGTCGCCGGATGAGGTCTCCCCATGAGCCAAGACAATGAGGAGGGACGGGTTCGCCTGACACGCGATGGCCCCGTCGCCCGGATCGTCTTTGACCGCCCCACCGCCCACAATGCCTTTACCTGGTCGATGTGGCAGGAACTGGATGCGGTTCTTGCCGATGTCAGTGCCATGCCGGACCTACGCGTCGTGACTCTGCGCGGCGCGGGCGGGAAGGCTTTTGTTGCTGGTTCGGATATTTCTCAGTTTCGGGACTTCATAGGCGGACAGGACGGCATCGCCTATGAAGCCAAGATGAACCGCTATTTCGAGCGGCTGCTGGCCGTGCCGGTTCCGACACTCGCCATCATCGACGGATGGGCGGCGGGCGGCGGGCTCAATATTGCGGCCTGTTGCGATCTCCGTGTCGCCAGTCGCCGCGCCAAGTTCGGCAGCCCCATTGCCCGGACCATCGGCAATTGCGTTTCCATGCAGACCTATGCACGCGTGCTGGCCGGATTTGGCGAGGGGCGCGCAAAGCGGATGATGCTCCTGGCGGAGTTCATTGACGCGGAGGAGGCGCACGCCGCCGGGTTTCTGGCGCGCTTGGCGGAGCCCGAAGAGCTTGACGCCGCGGCCGAAGATGTCGTGGCGCGGCTGATCGAGAACGCCCCCATCACCCTGCGGGTCAGCAAGGCCGCCTTTGGCCGCATCATGGCCCGCGACATCGATCCGGCCGATGATCTCATCTCGCTGACCTATGGTAGCGACGACTTCCGCCGGGGTGTCGAGGCTTTCGTCAACAAAACCAAGCCGGAATGGCACGGCCGCTAGGCCGGCGGAGGACATATTGACCAGTGCAGATAGCATCGTGAAGGTCTGGAGCAAGCTCGACCTCGTTTTCACCGCCAACGGCACGTTCGGAAATGCCTATGCCGATGCCCTCCTATGGGTCGATCTGGAGGGCCCGGGATATTCCCGTCGGGTCTACGGCTTCTGGAACGGCGGCAGCGAATGGGTGGTGCGCGTTCTCGCCACGGCGCCGGGAGAATGGCGCTGGACCAGTGGCAGCACGCCGGACGATGGCGGGCTGTCGGGTCAGTCGGGGAGCTTCATTGCCGAACCCTGGGAACCGGAAGCGCTGGAGGAGAACCCGAATCGGCGCGGCATGATCGGTGCCACGGCGAACGGGCGTGGTCTGCAATATGCCGATGGCACGCCCTATTTCCTTCTGGGCGATACCTGGTGGTCCCTGCCCAGCTACCGCTTTCCCCTTGCCGAGGGCGAAGGTCGCACCGGCCCATTGGGTCCGGATGCGACACTCAATGACTACGTTGCCGTGCGCAAGGCACAGGGCTTCAACTGCGTGGGCCTGATCGCGGCGCAGCCGGCCTGGGCCAATGACGGCGCGCCCAACAGCTTGCAGATGGATGATGGCACCTGGGTGCGCGCAGCCTGGAAGCAGCCCGGGACGCAATCGGCCAAGGACATGCACAATGAGGGCGGCAGGCCTTTCGCCTTTCCCGGCAAGGTGCCCGGATTCGAGCAGGTCTTTCCCGACATGGACCGGATCAATCCGGACTACTTCAAGGTGCTCGATCGCAAGATCGACTACCTCAACGCCCAGGGCATCGTGCCCTTCATCGAGTTCTCCCGCCGCGATGCCGGCCAATGCTGGCAAAAATTCCACGACTGGCCGGAATCCTATGCGCGCTATGTGCAATACCTGGTCGCCCGCTACGGCGCGCATATCGCGCTCTTGAGCCCCATCCATTACGACTATTTCGAGCAGACCATTGCTGCCGAAGATTACAATGTGCCCATCAACCTGGCCATCGAGCGCTATGGCAAGCCGCCCTTCGGCAGCCTGCTAACCGCCAATCCCAATCCCTCCACGCTCGTCAATTTCGGGCCGGACAGCTGGGTGGACCTGCATCAATCGGGCAATGTGCGTGAGCACTACACCTACTGGTACCTGACCGAAATTTTCAACGCCGAGCGTAAGCCCGCCATCAATGGCGAGCCCTATTATGCCGGCTTGCACCAGCTCGGACAGCCGTATCCGCTGCGGGTGCCGCCTGATAGCGAAGACGATCGCATCTATGTGCGCTCGGGCCTCTATGGCAGCTTCCTTTCGGGGGGACTGGCCGGCTTCATCTATGGAGCCGAGGGAATCTGGCAGGCGGACACCGAGCCGGAATCCCTTCACAAGATGTGGGACAGCTTCGGCTGGCAGTCAGCGGCCGAAATCCAGCACATCAAGGCCTTTGCCACCATCCACGGGCAGCGCTACCTGGAACTGGAGCCCGATGCGGAACTTGTCGTGCCCAACAAGACCGGCCCGGGTTTCTCATACAAGGGCTGGAGCTACTGCGCCCGCGCTCCCGACCGCTCCTGGTTCATGCTCTATTTCGAAGCTGACGCGCCGATGGAGACGCGATTGCGGGGCGTCGCGGCGGGAGATCGCTATCGGCCGCGCTTCTTTGATCCGCGCCGCGGCGAATGGGGTGAGCCAGGTGAGGCCATCACCGTGCCACGCAGCTCCGTTCTCACCTTGCCAGCCCGTCCGGATACCGGGGACTGGGGGATGATGCTCGAACGGATCTAAATTGGTTTCCTCCCAAGGAAAGAGCGCTGAACCCTGCGGGGTTCGGCGCTCCTTTTTTTCCTTCCTGTCCCACGCCAAGAAAGAGGCGCCCCAGGGGCGCCTCCATTTCCGACCAGTCCGGCTTAGCTCTACTTCTTGCCGAGGCGCTTCATGAAGTCTTCCCGCTGCTTCCTGTAGGGGTGCGGCGGCATGTCGGGGAACATGGACTGGGTCGATTCGTCCGGCGCAATGCCGAGCGCCTCGAACAGCATTGACCGGTCATAGCGGTCATTCTCTGACTCCTGCTTGGCGTAGTATAGCACGTCATCGATGACGTCCTGTGGCACCACGATCGCGCCGTCACCATCCGCCACGACCAGATCACCCGGACGCACCGTGGCACCGCCAATCTCGACCGTCGAATTGGGCTCACCGAATTCGACCCGGCCCTGATACATGGGCTGGACGACCCAGCGGTGCCAGCAGGGCATGGCCTTCTGATAGAGCTGCTCGTCCGTATCGCGGGCCCCGCCATTGGTGAGAACACCTTTGACGCCCCGCGCCGCCCAAACCATGGAATCCATCGAGCCGATAGCCGGTGTCTTCTGCCCCAGCGTGTCAATGACGAGGAAGTCGCCCTCCCCGACCTGCTCGCGGAAATCACCCATGTTCCAGAGCTGGCCATACCAATATTCGTAGGCCCACTTTGTGTAATCTGCCGGCGAAAGTTCCGGAACCCGGATCTGCGTGGGGATATGCTTGTAGGTCTGGGCAAAGCCGGCAGCCTTGGTGCGGTAGAGAGGCCGAATCTCGGGGTCGACCGTACCCACGTGATGCAGCCCCACCCAGTCCATCCCATCACGGATATCGGTCACCCTCAGCTTGGCCACGGTATCCAGAATTTTTTTGCGTTTGTTGGCGTCCATGACACCCTCCCTTTGTTAAATATCGTTCAGGCGCCTCGGGCCCGGTCCATCTCGGCGAGCTTTTCGACGCGGCGGCGGAATTGCGGTTCGCTGCTGAATTCAGCGGCCAGGAAGGCGCGCGTCACATCGGCGGCGATCTGGGGCCCAACGATCCAGGCGCCGATACACAGGACATTAACGTCGTCGTGCTCGACGCATTGGCGGGCCACATAGGTGTCATGGGCGACCGCGGCACGGATCCCTGCGATCTTGTTGGCCGCAATGCAGGCCCCGGCCCCCGTTCCGCAAACCAGCACCACGCGCTCGGCCTTTCCGGTGAGGATCAGGTCTATGGCCGCCCGGGTGACGTCAGGGAAATCGACCGGTTCTTCGGACGTTGCGCCGAGCGAGATGACCTCGTCGCAATGCTGCGCCAGAAGTTCGCGAACAAACCCCTTCATCGGAAAGCCCGCATGGTCGCAGGCCATGCCGATCGCCTTGCGATGGGGAATCGTCAGGCCGGCTGCCGAAAGGGTTTCGCTCATGGGACGTCTCCTCTTTGTCGAAGTGTTCATACCGTGGTATTACCAATTTGACAAGGGAGTCGTTGACCGGATGCGCGGCGGCTTGACAGGGCCCGGACCGGCGCTCATTGCGGAGGGACAATTTTGGGGCACGACATGAATGCAGGGCTGACACGAGCGGGCGAGACCGAAGCACGGGGCTACGAGATGGTCTTCGCCTTTGTGCGCGAGCAATTGCTGTCTGGTCAGCTCAAGGCCGGCGATCGCCTGCTGCCCGAACGGGAACTGGCGACGCGGCTGGGTGTCAGCCGACCCGTAATCCGAGAAGTGCTGCGGGGGCTTGCGGCGATTGGCGTGATCGAAGTCCGCCAAGGATCGGGCAGCGTGGTGCGCCGCCCAGGCTTTAGCGAGCTAGGCGACCTTTTCACCATGATGCTCGCCCAGCAGTCTGAAGTGGTCGAGGACGTTATGGAGGCGCGCATCGCTATCGAGCGCCAGGCCATCCGCCTGGCCTGCTCACGGGCCACGGCTGCCGATCTTCAGCTTTTGCGCCAAGCGCTGCAGCGCATCGAGGAAACCGTGAAGGATCCCGAGATTGGTGGCGACGCGGACTTTGCCTTCCACGCGGCCCTGATCGCGGCTGCGCATGCCCCCACTCTGGCGAGCCTGCATGCGGCAATTGCCGTGCTGCTGCAGCGTTCCCACTTAGAACGGCGCGAACGCATCACCAGTCTGGACGGCATAGATGCCTACCTGATCGAGCACCACCAGCAATTGCTCGACGCCGTTGTGGCACGCGATGCCGATGCGGCCGACCGGCTGCTGATGCAGCATTTCGAGATCGGATCACAATTTCAGCGGCGGGCCGCCGCCGAGAGCGGCCGCGCCTGAAACACGCTACCAGTTCACCGCGATGTATTTTGTTTCGCAGAATTCCAGCATGCCGTGATGGGCACCTTCGCGGCCGAGACCGCTCTGCTTGGTGCCACCGAACGGCGCAGCCGGGTCCGAGGCTAGGCCCCGGTTGAGGCCAACCATGCCGCATTCGATCCTTTCCGAAACGCGCAGGCCGCGCGCGAGATCACCGGTAAAGACATAGGCGATCAGGCCATATTCGGTATCATTGGCGAGTGCGATAGCCTCCTCTTCGGTCTCGAAGGTGGCAATAGGTGCCACCGGCCCGAAAATTTCCTCTCGCACCAGGGTGGCATCCGCCGGCACGCCCGACAGCACTGTAGGCGCCAGATAATAGCCTTCGCCCTCCTGGGCAGAGCCGCCCGCCAATAGAGTGGCCCCCGCCTCCACGGCCTCGTCGATCCAACTGGTGATGCGGGTGACCGCTTCCTTGTTGATCAGCGGGCCGCACTGGGTTGCCGCATCGTAACCCGGTCCGACCTTGAGCGCCTGCATCCGCTTGGCCAGGCCCTTGGAAAATGCTTCGGCTATGCCGTCCTGAACATAGAAGCGATTGGCAGCCGTGCAGGCTTCACCGCCATTGCGCATCTTGGCCAGCATGGCCCCGTCCAGCGCCGTCTCGAGATCGGCGTCGTCGAAGACGATCACGGGCGCATTGCCGCCAAGCTCCATGGAACAGGAGATAACGGTGTCGGCCGCTTCGCGCAGCAGGCGGCGCCCGACCTCGGTGGAGCCGGTGAACGACAGCTTGCGCACGCGCTGGTCATGCAGCATGGCACTGACGGTGGCACCCGCCTTGGCGGTGGTAATGACGTTGACTACCCCGTCGGGCACGCCGGCTTCCTTGTAGATCTCGGCCAGGGCGTAAGCGGTGAGCGGGGTTTCCGTCGCCGGCTTCAACACGCAGGTGCAGCCAGCGGCCAGCGCCGGAGCAATCTTGCGAGTTGCCATGGCCGCCGGAAAGTTCCACGGTGTCACCAGCACCGCGACACCGATCGGCTGGTGCTGAACGAGGATACGATTAGCACCGCTGGGCGCGATGGAGACGTCGCCGTTGAGCCGCACGGCTTCCTCGGAAAACCAGCGGAAAAATTCGGCCGCATAGATCACCTCGCCTTGAGCGTCACTCAGCGCCTTGCCGTTTTCAAGCGAGATCAGTTCTGCCAGCATTTGCTTGCGATCGATCATCAGTTCGAAGCAGCGGCGGATAATTTCACTGCGCTTGCGCGGCGCTGTCGCGGCCCAGCCGGGCAAGGCGTCATGGGCGGCGGCAACGGCCCCAAGCGCATCGTCGACACTGGCATTGGCCACCTGGGAGATCACCTGGCCCGAGGATGGGTCAAACACGTCGATGGGGTCGCCGCCGCGACCTTTGCGCCACGCGCCGCCGATGAACAGGTCAGTGGGAATGCGGTCCGGATCGAAACTCAACCGGCCCTGAATTGGCTTGTGCACGGTCATTCAGATTGCCTCTTGTTCGGATAGGGAATGGCGCAGCATCTCACGGTCGCCACGATAGGCCGCCGCGACCAGCATGGCCATGGACTGTGCATCGAGCGGTCGGGGATTGTTCTTGATCAGTCGCGTCGCGGCCAGTGCCTGTTCGGCCGTCCAGCCCAGCTTGTCCTCGCTCATGCCCAGCGCCTTGATGTTGGGGGGAATGCCAATCTCGGCGAATAGCGCTGCCACGCCGTCAACGGCAGCCGCAGCGCGTTGCGCCTGGGTGAGGCCGTCGACTGGCAGACCCAATGCCGTTGCGATGTCGGCCATGGGAGCCGTCGCCATGGGCTGGTTGAACTCCATGACATAGGGCATCACCGCGGCCACGCCCAGACCATGGGCCGTATGGGTCAGGGCGCCCACCGGGTACTGGATGGCATGGGCAGCGGCGGTGCCGGCGGTGCCGAAGGCCAGGCCGGCGAGCGTGGCACCCAGCATCATGTCGGCCCGCGCCGCGTGATCGGCGCTGTCGCGAACCGCCCTGCTAAGACTGCCGCCGATCAGGCGGATTGCTTCGAGCGCATAGAGGTCGCTCAGGACATTCTTGCCCAGGAACACATGCTCGTGGACGGTGACCCCGGTCGGCACACGCCGCGCCGTGGTGAACGCTTCGATCGCATGGGTCAGGGCATCTGCCCCCGAAACGGCGGTCAGGCCCGGCGGGCAGCCATAGGTCAGTTCCGGATCGCAGATGGCGGTATGGGGAATAAGGTATGGACTGGCGATCCCGACCTTGACCGCCCGGTTCTTGTCCGAGACCACGGCCACGGGGGTGACTTCGGAGCCAGTCCCCGCCGTGGTCGGCAGGGCGATCAGAGGCAGGACGGGACCGGGAACCTTGTACTCTCCATAATAGTCGGCGATCTCGCCGCCATGGGCGAGCAACAGGGCAATGATCTTGGCGGCATCCATGCAACTGCCACCCCCGACACCGATGATGAGGTCGGCGCCTGCGGCCCGTCCGGCGTCTACCCCTGCTGCCAGGCACGCGGCCGGCAGTTCCGGCAGCGTGCCGCTGAACACCGATACGGCAAGCCCTGCTGCCTCGACGCCCTGGCGCATTTCGGCAAATGCCGGCTCGCCCGCCATTCGCTCGTCGGTGACCAACAGGGCCGACTTCCCGTGTGCCTTGGCATAGTTCGGCAGGGCAACGCGCTGGCCGGCCCCGAACACCAGATTGTACGGCGCCCGGACGACGCCAAATTGTCTGTCCATGTCGCTAGTCTCCCTTTATTCCGGCCTGCTTCGCCAGACGCTGCAGATCGGCCCATACGCGGTCCGCCAGCGGAATACCGTTGCGCAGCCGCTCCATACGGCAGGCGCGCCCGCGTTCACCCGGGATCAGCACCCGCTCAAAGCCATCTGCCGGCTCGGCATCGCGCAGTTGCGCAAGATATTCGGCCAGCATCGCATTGGGACCATCGATGACGATAAACAGGTCGCCCTTGTTGCATAGGGCATGAGAATCGAGGGTTCCGCGCACCTCGCGCCCCAGCGCCGCGCCGGTCAGACTCGACGTCAGGAGCCCGAAGGCCAGGCCCAGGGCATAGCCCTTGGCGCCGCCAAAGGGCGCAAGCGCGCCTGACTTTGCGGCCTGCGCATCGGTGGTCGGGTCACCTTTTTCATCCAGCGCCCAACCCGGCTGGAGGGGCGCGCCGCGATTGGCATGGTCATGGACTTCGCCCATGGAGACGATGCTGGTGGCCGTGTCCATCACAAAAGGCTCTGCCTCGGTCGGTACGCCGATGGCGACGGGATTGGTGCCAAGCAGGGCCTGCCGCCCGCCCCAGGGATGAACAAGTGCTTCGCTGGTCGAGAACACCAGCGCGGTCTGGCCTGCCTTTGCAAGCCGCTCCGCATAGAAGCCCAGCATGCCGATGTGATTGGAATTGCGCACCGCCGCCAGGGCTATGCCGGTCTGGCGGGCCCGCTCGGAAATCAACGTCAGCGCCCGGTCGGCGACTACCGGACCGAGACCCTTCAGCCCATCGACCGAAAGGAAAGCCTCGCGCCGCCATTCGTGTGCGCCACTTGTCCCGGGATCGATGACGCCATTGCCGATGCGCTCGACAATACGCAGCAGCCGCAACAGGCCATGCGAGGGCACGCCGCGCAGTTCGGCCTCCAGCAACAGCGCGGTCTGCAGCGCCGAATGCCCCTTGGGCACACCTGCGTGCTGCAGAATGCCTGAGCTCATTCGGCACAAAAGATCGGCATCAAAGCGCGGCATTCAAAATCCTATAGGATATTTGATCTAGCCGCATTCTGGTGCTAGGCTTGCTTCACTGTCAAGCTGAGGTTCCCCGCAATATGAACTCGCTGGTCGGCATTAAGCGTCCGGGCGCACTGGCCGAAGAGGTCTATTCCCGCCTCTACGATCAACTCATGACACAGGGCATCGCCTCTGGCGCCAAGCTGTCGGTCGATGGCTTGGCGCGCGCACTTGATGTATCGCAGACGCCGGTTCGCGAAGCTCTGGCACGTCTCGAAGCGCAGGGCCTTGTGGTCAAAGTTCATCTGGTCGGCTATCGGGTCGCCCCGCCCATGGACCGGGCCCGGCTCGACCAAATCTATGAACTGCGCCTGCTCACCGAACCGCGCCTTGCGACGCTTGCGGCCGAGCGGATCAGCGCTGGGGCGCGAGACGAGCTTCTATCCGCGGCGAAACAGATGGAGGCTGAGAGCACCGCCCATACACCAGAGGCCTATGCCCGCTTTTCCAGACTGGACGAGGCCTTTCATCGCCAGATTGCCGCTGCAAGCGGCAATGGCGTCATCGCGGACGCACTGGCTGCGCTCCATGTCCACGTGCATCTGTTCCGTCTCTCGCAGCCACGCACGGTGATTGCAGACGCAATAGTCGAGCATCTTACGATCGTTCAGGCCATTGTGGCCAGGGACGCAAGGGCGGCCGAAAACGCGATGCGGGATCATATAGTCAGATCGCGCCGTCGTTTCGCAGAGGAAGGGTCGCGACACGACGACGCTGAAGACGGAAGAAGTCCGCTTTAGTTACTCGCGTGCCGAGAGTTGCCGGTCCGGTAGCGGCCCCAACTCAGCCTTTGAAACCTACAACTTGCCGTTGCTATTGAGACGCAACATTGGTACACAACCTCATATTGGCGCTGTTCAAAAAGCGCAGAATTCCAGCACTTTTTGTTCGCATTGGTAGAGTCCCTCTCTCTCCGCCATTCACACTCCATTGATTTCATTGAATATTCGACGTTTCGGGCGGGAATTGTACCCGGCGATGTAGCCGAGGCGGTCATGCCCCTTACAGCGCGTTCCAGCGGCTGGCGATTCCAGATCAGAATTCGGCGTTCCCTGAGCCATGTTTTGGCTCTGTGCCGATCAGGCTCAGCATCGGGCCCTTGCCAAAGCGCCCAGCGCTGCGCGGGGTGCCTTTGCGGCTGGTCATGCCGAGAGCACGGCAGCTCTGCTAAGCCGCCTGCCAGTTCGGAAATGGGTCCGGCAGCCTTGTCCAGTCCTCAGGAGTGAACTGGCGAGCCGGGATCAAGCAGGCATCGAGCTCGCGGCGGATGGTTGCTTCGTCCATCGGGTCCATGCCGATAAAAACCAGTTCCTGACGGCGGTCGCCCCAGATCGGATCGAGGTAGGGCGACATGGCAGTCCGCCAATCAATACGTTGACTTTGGTCTCCATGGCCGCCATGCCGGGCTGGGCAAGCTTGCTCGTGTTTTCTGGTTCCGATGGCGCGCCTCATTCTGTTCAACAAGCCCTACGGGGTGCTGTCGCAATTCACCGGGGGTGGCCCCGGGGAGACGCTGGCCGATTTCGTCCCGGTAAAGGGGGTATATCCGGCCGGGCGATTGGACAAGGATAGCGAGGGCCTGCTGCTGCTTACCGATGACGGCAGGCTGCAGGCGCAAATCTCATCGCCCAAGTTCAACAAGGAAAAGACCTATCTGGTGCAGGTGGAGGGCGAGCCCAACGAAGAGGCGCTCGCGCAGTTGCGCAAAGGGGTGACGCTCAAAGACGGGCCCACGCGACCAGCCGGGGTTGCGTTGATCGACCCGCCGGAACTCTGGCCGCGCGACCCGCCGGTGCGGTTTCGCAAGAGCGTGCCCGATCACTGGCTGTCCGTGATCATAACCGAGGGACGCAACCGGCAGGTGCGGCGGATGACGGCGGCAGTAGGATTGCCGACACTACGGCTGGTGCGCTGGCGCGTTGCGGACTGGACGCTGGAGGGCCTTGCGCCGGGACGGTGGCGCGAGGTCCGGGCCAGCTCGGCGGTGCCGCGGCGCTAGCTGCCGAACGCATAGCACCAATGAAGGGCTGGTACGGCGCTTCGGATTGCCCTATTTCCTCGCCAAAGGCCGGACCATATCGGTCCCGGCAGGGTTGGAGGATCGCTGTCATGTCAGCCCAGACCCCCTCGAAGCGCCTGACCACTCGCGACATCGCCGCCATGCGACAGCGCGGCGAGACCGTGGCCATGCTCACCGCCTATGACGCCACAATGGCCGCGCTGGTCGATATGGCCGGCGCCGACATGATCCTTATCGGCGACAGCCTGGGCAATGTGGTCCTCGGCTACGACTCCACACTGCCGGTGACGCTCGATGACATGATCCGCCATGCCGCTGCCGTCAAACGTGGTGCGAAGCGGGCCCTGCTGGTGTGCGACCTGCCTTTCGGCGCAGTGACCGATCCGCAGACGGCCCTGGTCAACGCCGTGCGGGTACTCAAGGAAACCGGGGTCGAGGCGGTCAAGATCGAGGGTGGCCTCAGTATGGTTCCGACGGTTGAGCGGCTGGTGGCGCATGGCGTCGCGGTGGTCGGCCATATTGGCCTGACGCCCCAGCATGTGCACCAGATGGGTGGCTATTACATGCATGGCAAGGACGAGGCCTCGGCCAGGCGCCTGCGCGAGGAGGCCAAGGCGCTTGAGGCCGCGGGTGCCTTTGCCATCGTGCTCGAATGCGTCACCCCGGCGCTGGCTGCCGAGATTACCCATAGCCTCACCATCCCGACTATCGGCATCGGCTCGGGCAAGGATTGTGCCGGCCAGGTGCTGGTCATCAACGATCTGATCGGGCTCAACATTACTCCGCCCCCCAGCTTCGCCAGGCCACGGGCCGATGTGGCCTCCGTGATCCGTACGGCCGTGGCCGAATACGTCGCCGAGACCAAGGCCGAGCGTGGACCCATCCCGCTTGTGCTGAGAGCCGACTGACGTCATGGCCAATGTTCTGATCGCCGTTTCCGGCTCGATTTCCGCCTACAAGATCGCCGATGTCGTCAGCGAGCTGGGCAAGGCGGGACATCAGGTCCAATGCATCCTGACCAAGAGCGCCAGGGAGTTCGTGTCGCCACTGGTGCTCGAGACCCTCAGCGGGCGCAGGGTGCGGTCCGAGCAGTTCGGGCCCGATGTTTCAGGGACGGAGCATATCGATTTTGCGCGGTGGGCGGATTTGATGGTTTTTGCGCCGGCGAGTGCGAACATGCTGGCACGATTGGCTTTAGGGCTGGCCGATGATCTGCCCTCCACAGTGGCGCTGGCGACCGAGGCGCCGCTGCTGATTGCCCCGGCGATGAATACCGTGATGTGGGAAAAACCCATTGTGCAGCAGCACCTTGCAACGCTGATCGAGCGCGGCGCGACGGTGGTGGAACCCGCTTCGGGGCTGCTGGCCTGTGGCGAGGTGGGGATGGGCAAGCTGGCGCCGGTGGCGAGCATTGTTGCAGCCATCGAGGCGGCGTTGCGCGCAGAGGGGGGCCAGGACCTCCGGGATGAACGGGTTTTGATCACGGCCGGTCCCACCATCACGGCCATCGATGCGGTGCGTTATATCACCAATCATTCCACCGGCCGCATGGGTGCGGCCATGGCCGAGGAAGCGCTGCGGCGCGGCGCGGTGGTGGATTATGTGCTGGGTGTCGACAAGGGCGTTGTCCGCCCCAAGCCGCCGCGCGGGTCGGAGGGCCGGTTGCACCTGGTTGAGGTGCGGACCGCCGAGGAAATGGCTCGTGCGGCTCTCGACCGACTGGCCGGGGCGACGGGCGTCGTCGCAACGGCTGCGGTGATGGATTATGCGGTCGCCGCACCATCAGCCAGCAAGCTCAAGCGCGCATCGGACGCTATCGCGCTCGATCTGGTCCCCTCGACCGATGTGCTGGGCAGCCTCAAGCAGGCGGCCAATGGCCAGTGGTTCCTTGGCTTTGCCGCCGAGACCGACAATGTCGAAGAGCATGGTGCGGGCAAGCTCAAGGCCAAGGGGCTTGATTTTCTTTTTGCCAATGAAGTCAGCAAGCTGGGCGCAGAAGGGCAAACTGGCTTTGCGGTGGGCACCAATGCGGGCGTGCTGCTCTCAGCCAAGGGCGCGCGGCACGAACTGGCGCTGGGCAGCAAGGCCGAGATCGCCCGGCAGATCTGGGACATCATCGCATGACAATCATTTTGCGCGACAAGGCGGCGTTGCGGGCCTGGCGGCTTGCTATGGCCCCGAGCCAGCGGGTTGGTTTCGTGCCGACCATGGGGGCGCTGCATCAGGGGCATATGAGCCTGTTGGCCCAGGCGCGCGAGGCGGCAGAGGTCACCATCGCCTCGATCTTTGTCAACCCGCTGCAGTTCGGGCCGAACGAAGACCTTTCGCGCTATCCGCGCCCCATCGAGGCCGATATCGAAAAGCTCGAAGCAGCAGGGGTGGATGCGCTGTTCCTGCCATCGGTCGAGGACATGTACCCCGAGGGTGCCTCGACCTTCGTGGAGGAAACCCTGGTCTCGGGGCCGCTGTGCGGCGCCATGCGGCCAGGACATTTCCGGGGCGTCACCACGGTGGTGCTCAAGCTCTTCAACCTGGTGCAGCCCCATGTGGCGGTGTTCGGGCAGAAGGATGCGCAGCAATGTGCTGTGATCGAGCGCATGGTGCGCGATCTTAACGTGCCGGTCACCATTGTGCGTGGGCCGATCGTGCGCGAAGCCGACGGATTGGCGCTAAGTTCGCGCAATGTCTATCTCTCGGCAGAGGACCGGGCGGCAGCGCCGTTGCTCCATAAGAGCCTGCAAGCGGTCGCAGCCGCCCATGCGGCTGGTGAGCATGATGCGGCCGCGCTGGCCGCAATCGGCCTTGCCGTGCTGGCGCAGTCGGAGCGCATCAAGGTGCAATATTGGGAGGTGCGGGACCCGGAGAGCCTCGGGGCCATCACCACAGTGGGTGCACGCGGGGCTCTCCTGGCCGTTGCCGCGCATCTGGGCACGACACGGTTGATCGATAATCTCCTACTCGGCAGCGACGCTTAGCAGTTCGGTGCTTTTGAGCTTGTTGTCGCCAAAGAAGCGCAGCGGCCGGATTTCATAGGAGCCGGGACCGGGATTGGCCTTGGCCAGCTCGCGGGCAAAGTCCAGTGCTTCGTCCATGGTTTCGCAATCGGCGACATAAAAGCCGAGAAATTGTTCCTTGGTCTCGGCGAAGGGGCCGTCGAACACGGTGGGTTCACCATTGGATTTGCGAAGCGTCCTGGCTTCGCCGGTGTTCCAGAGGCGTACCACGGGGCCGAGCTTGCCCTTGCTGGCCATGCCGGACTGCACATCCATCAGGCGCGCCATGCAGGCGTCGTCCTCCTCCTGGGTCCAGGTGGAAACGACATTTTCCTCATTGTAGCAAAGGATGGCGTAGAGCATTTTTCCGACCTCTTACTTGTAGCGGCAGGGACTATGCTCCTGTCAGTTCAGGATTCCAAGACCTCGGGCGACGGGACCCGGCGGGCAATAGTGAGCGTGGCGCCGATCGAGGCGATGATGATGGCCGCCATGCCCGCAACCTGGCCCATGGTCAGCACCTCGCCCAGGATGACGAGGCCCGAAAGGGCGGCAAAGGCTGGCTGCCCGCTCATCAGAATACCAAACAGGCGCGATGGAATATGGGGCAGGGCAACCATGTCGAGGGCATAAGGTATGGCGCTGGACATGAGCGCAACCGCCAAACCCAGCGGCAGGAGCGCCGGATCGAGCAGGCTGGCGCCCGCAGTGGCCACGCCGAAGGGGACGGCGATGAGGGCGGCCGTGCCGACACCGAGCGCGGCTATATGGGCCCCGCCACCTGTTCCCGCGCGCTGGCCAAAGACGATGTAGCCCGCCCAGCAGGCCCCGGCACACAGGGCCAGCACGACACCGATCGGGGAAATGTCCCCGCCGGTCTGGGTCCAGGGCAGCAAGAGGGCAAAGCCCGAAACGGCCAGCACGATCCAGAGAAAATCGACCAGCTTGCGCGCGCCGAACAGCGCCACGGCCAGCGGCCCGGTAAACTCGAGCGCCACGGCAATGCCCAGGGGAATGTGTTCGAGCGCGGCGTAGAAAAAGAGGTTCATGGCGCCCATTGCCCCGCCATAGAGCAGGACGGCGCGCCATTGCTTTGGGCCCAATTTGTAGCGCCAGGGGCGGAAGACGGCGATCAGCACCAAAGCCGCGAGCGTCAGCCGCAGCGCGGTGGCGCCACCTGCGCCCACCAGCGGAAACAACATCTTGGCGAAGCTGGCCCCGGTCTGGGTAAAAACCATGCCCAGGGTGACGAGCAGGACGGGGAGGAGGAGGGAGTTGGGCCGCACGGGAAGGCTTTCGGGGCAGGGCAGGTTGGGTCCAAACGGTGTCGCCGTGTGGCTTATACCGGCTGTTTCCCGCGGTGGCGTGGCAACTTACAATTGTTATTCTGGTAGCCAAGTAAGTTGAGCGGATCCCGGATCCATAAATGCTTCCATGACCTTGTTCGCTTCATTGTGCTGGAAAGTCTCGACGGGCAATTGTACTCCTCCGAGAGGAGTCGGCCACAGCTTGATTAGACTTGGGAGGCGCTCGAACTTAAGCGTTTTGGCAGGCCGACCACGATAATGCGACGATGAGCAGACAAACACCAGTTCCCCTACCTTCAAAAGGGTTACTTGTGCATTGCATACACCGGTCGGCGAAGAATTTGGCTCAATTAGCTCGGCGCCCCTATGCCAGAACGCCCGACCCTTCCCAAAATGCCACGCGTAGGGTTCGCTTCCAATTTGACCGGCGAAGATACGCCATGATGCTGGCGGGAGGCCACTCTCCATAAGATGACGGCGATCGTCTGCGGAGATACTAACCATCGGTGGATCGGCATAATCAACAACCATGGTGGTCATCGTCGCCCACGCACTGAGTACTCGACCCGTGGCCCGAAATATCCGCTTTCTATTCCCGGATATCAGTGGTTCAAGCAGCGGTCGCGCGTCGCACTGGAGCTTGCTCATCCAGCCGTTGTTACATCGACCACACACAATACGGAGATGTGCGTTTTCAACCTTGGACCTTTTCAGATGGCCCAAGCCGTCGAAATTCATCCGGCCATCCCAACTTGTTCGGGTGACTCGGTGTGACTGATTATCCGACGGAAGGTGGTCCCTAAGCCATTGCGGGAATAAGTGCTCTTTGGTTAGGCCTATGTTGCCGCAGAACACACACCGACCTTGCTGCTTCAATGCCATCAGCGCCAGCCCTCACGACGATTCAAAGTAGATCAGAAGGTTACGCTATGGAAGTGTCCTGCAAAGGGTTTACACCCTAACTACCCGCCAAAGTCGGGTCGGCACGCAGGACATCGCGTTGGCAGCACGCTGCTAACAGCGACCGCGTTTGACCAGTCTGCTGTGACGGGCCAAATGCATGTGCGGCTGTGGCTCGACAGCGCACTCCCCAATTGACCCCCACCCCCACCCCCCTTTAGTCCTATTGGCACCGGAACAAAGGAGGAATCCATGGAATACCGCTATCTCGGACGCTCAGGATTGAAAGTTTCGGTCCTGACCATGGGGACCATGACCTTTGGCGGATCGGAAAAAATCGGCAATACCAGTCCGGCGGATGCGGCCCGCCAAGTGGATATGTGCCTGGATGCCGGGATCAATCTCTATGATACGGCCAATGTCTATAATGCCGGTGTGTCGGAAGAAATTCTGGGCGATGTGCTCAAAGAGAACGGGCGGCGGCAAAAGGCGCTGGTGGCCACCAAGGTACGCTTTCCCATGGGCCAGGGCCCCAATGAGGCGGGGCTTTCGCGCCATCACATCATCGAGCAGTGCAAGGCGAGCCTTAAACGCCTCAAGACCGATGTGATCGATCTTTACCAGGTGCATGAATGGGACGGGATGACGCCCATCGAGGAGACCATGGAGGCGCTGGACATCCTCGTCCGCCACGGGCATGTGCGCTATATCGGCTGCTCCAATTATTCGGGCTGGCACATCATGAAGGCGCTGGCTTCGGCCGATCAGCGGCACAATGCGCGCTTTGTCTCCCAGCAGATCCACTATTCGCTGCATAGCCGCGACGCCGAATATGAGCTGGTGCCGATCTCGCAGGACCAGGGGCTGGGCATGCTGATCTGGTCGCCGCTGGCCGGTGGCCTCCTGTCGGGCAAATATCGTCGCGACAGCGAGCCGGAGAGCGGGCGGCATGTTGGCGGTTTCCGCGAGCCGCCGGTTTATGACTGGGACAAGCTCTACAATGTCATCGACGTCATCGTGGCCATCGCGCAGGAGCGTGGCGTTTCCGGCGCGCAGGTGGCGTTGCGCTGGCTGCTGGGGCGGCCGGGCGTCACCTCGGTGATCATTGGCGGGCGCAATGAGAAGCAGTTTGCCGACAATATCGCGACGGCGGACTTTGCGCTTTCCGATGAGGAGCAGGCCCGGCTCGAGGCAGTGAGCCGCCCACCGCTGCTTTATCCGTATTGGCACCAGTCCTTTACGGCACAGGATCGGCTGGGCAAGGTCGATCTTGACCTGATCGGGCCCTATGCCGAGGAGTTCAAGCGTGGGTGATCTGGTTTTTGCAGCGCCGCCGTCCGTGCTGGTGCCGGTGCAGGGTGGCGGGTTTTTCCCGGTGCGGCGCATCTATTGTGTGGGGCGCAATTATGCCGAGCATGCAAGGGAAATGGGCCATGATGGCCGGGAACCGCCGTTCTTTTTCGACAAGCCGGCCGACGCCGTGGTGATCGATGGTGCGCCCATTGCCTATCCGCCGCAGACAGCCGATCTGCACCACGAAATCGAACTGGTGGTGGCGATTGGCAGGGATGGGGCGGCAATTGGCGAACATGAAGCACTCGACCATGTCTATGGCTATGCAGCCGGGCTCGACATGACGCGGCGCGATCTGCAGGCCGAGGCCAAGAAGGCCGGCCGTCCCTGGACCATGGCCAAGGGGTTCGACCAATCGGCGCCCATTGGCACCATTGCGCCGGCAAGCGCGATTGGCCATCCGGCAAGCGGGGCGATCGGCCTGTCAGTCAATGGGGCCGAGCGGCAACGCGGCGATCTCGGCGACCAGATCTGGAGCGTGCCAGAAACCATTGCCTTTCTCAGCCGCCTGGTGACGCTGAGGGCTGGCGATCTGATCATGACCGGCACCCCTTCCGGGGTCGGCGCGGTGCGACGGCGGGATGTGCTCGAAGGCAGCATTGCGGGCGTGGGGACTGTTTCGACGGTGATCGCCTGATGCCGCCGGTCTGGTCGCCGCAACAGGATGCGGCTCTGGTTGCGGTGTCGGCCTGGCTGAAGGACAAACAAGGCCCGCAGGTGTTTCGCCTGTTCGGCTGGGCGGGCACCGGCAAATCGACGCTGGCCGTGCATCTGGCGCAGGATGTGCGCTCGGTGAAATATGCGGCCTTTACCGGCAAGGCGGCCATGGTTATGCGCAAGCGGGGCTGCAAGGGCGCGCAGACCATACACAGCCTGATCTATACGCTGGTCAGCGAAAAGGAGGGCGAGCCGCGCTTTGTGCTCGACCCGGAAAGCCCGGCGGCCGATGCTGATCTCATCGTCATCGACGAAGTGTCCATGGTGGATGAGCAACTGGGTGCCGACCTTTTGAGCTTCGGGGTGAAGGTGCTGGTGCTGGGTGATCCGTTCCAATTGCCGCCGGTACAGGGGGCTGGTTTCTTCATCAATACCGAGCCCGACATCATGCTGACCGAAATCCATCGGCAGGCGGCAGACAACCCGATCATCCAGCTCTCCATGGCGGTGCGCGAAGGGGGCTATCTCGAACATGGCCGCTATGGCGAGTCGCTGGTGGTGGGGCGCGACAAGGTGGACCGTGATGCGGTGCTGGAAGCCGACCAGGTGCTGGTGGGCCGCAACAAGACGCGGCTGACCTATAATGACCGCTTACGCGAATTGAAGGGCCTGCCGTTCCACGAGCCGGTGGTTGGCGACCGAATGGTGTGCCTGCGGAATAACCCTAGAAAACGCCTGCTCAATGGGCAGATCTGGATCGTCACCGATGCGACGCGGCGCTCGAACGGGAAATGGAGCCTGCTGCTGGCCGATGACGAGGGCAAGGGCGAGGCGCGGGTATTGACCCACAAGGCATTCTTTTCGGGCGAGGAAGATGCCATGAGTTGGCCCGAGCGGCGCCAGTTCGACGAGTTCACCTTCGGCTATTGCCTCACGGTCCACAAGGCGCAGGGCAGCCAGTGGGACAATGTGTATCTGTTCGACGAGAGCTTCGTATTCCGCGAGGAGCGGGCGCGCTGGCTCTATACCGGGATCACGCGTGCGGCAGAGAAGATCACGATTGTGAGCTGAGGGGCGGTCCGCG
Organism: Devosia polycyclovorans; assembly: GCF_042181575.1. Classification (GTDB taxonomy): domain Bacteria; phylum Pseudomonadota; class Alphaproteobacteria; order Rhizobiales; family Devosiaceae; genus Devosia; species Devosia polycyclovorans. The sequence goes on from NZ_CP170082.1 coordinate 662,138, forward strand.
CGTCGGATGCATGGCTCCGGCGGAGCCATTCAAGCCCCGAAGGCCATGAGAGCTATGCTCGAATGGCGGTGTCTAATCTTGATTTTGCCAAGCGCCGAGTCAAAGTTCGACCATACTTGACCTGATCTATAGAGCTTGGCGCGTGACCTGTCCGATGGCTGATATGGCATTGGCAGGGAAAGCTTGCGCGACCGGCAAAAAATACTCCATTGTTTCTATCGACATAGCCTCGCGCCCCGGAGACGTTCATGTATCATGATACCCCCCTGATCTCAACGGTCGTCGCGGGTCTGGTGCTGGCCTATATTTTCGGCATGGTGGCCAACCGGCTGCGCATGCCGCCGCTGGTGGGCTATCTGTTCGCCGGCATTATCGTGGGCCCCTTTACGCCGGGCTTCGTGGCGGATCAGGAACTGGCCCTGGAACTGGCAGAGTTGGGGGTGATCCTCCTCATGTTCGGCGTGGGCCTGCATTTTTCCCTCAAAGACCTGATGAGCGTCCGGGCGCTGGCCATTCCCGGCGCCATGGTGCAGATCGGCTTTGCAACACTACTGGGTGCCGGGCTCGGCCTCTTGCTGGGCTGGAGCCTTTTCGGGTCGATCCTGTTTGGCCTGGCCCTGTCGGTAGCGTCCACCGTGGTGCTGCTCAAGGCGCTGCAGGATAGGCGCCTGGTTGAAAGCGAGCGTGGCCGCGTTGCGGTGGGCTGGCTGATTGTTGAAGACCTGGCGATGGTCCTGGCGCTGGTCATGGTGCCGGCCATTGCCAGCATCAATGGCGCAGAGGGATTGCACGATCCCTTTGTGTCCTTCGTGACCCGGCTGCTTGGCATCGATATCGGCATCTGGGGCATTCTGGGCCTGACCGTGCTCAAGGTCGCGGCTTTTGTCGGCTTCATGCTGGTGGTGGGTCGACGGGTCATCCCCTGGGCGTTGCATGGCACTGCCCACACCGGAAGCCGCGAGCTGTTCCGGCTCGCCGTGCTGGCCATTGCGCTGGGCGTTGCCCTGGGGTCATCGGTACTGTTTGGCGTGTCGCTGGCCTTGGGCGCCTTCTTTGCTGGCATGATCCTGTCTGAAAGCGAGCTGTCGCACCGTGCGGCACAGGAAACCCTGCCGCTGCGCGATGCCTTTGCGGTGCTGTTCTTTGTCTCGGTGGGCATGCTGTTTGACCCCACCATCATCGTCACCCAGCCGCTTCTGGTTCTGGCGACAGTATTCATCATTGTCGTTGGCAAGTCGCTTGCCGCGTTCTGGATCGTGGTGTTGTTCAAGCGACCTGTCTCCACCGCTTTGACCATCTCAGCGTCGCTGGCACAAATCGGCGAATTCTCCTTTATTCTTGCCAGCATGGGCGTGGCGCTGGCCATTCTGCCGCCCGAGGGACAGGACCTTATTCTGGCCGGCGCACTGATTTCCATCGTGCTCAATCCAGTGGTATTCTTCGTGCTCGATCTGATCAAGCCGCGGCTGGAAGCCCGGGTCGCGGCACGCCGCGGGGACGCCGCAGAGCCGGTGTCCGCCGTGCGGATGGAGCCCTCCAGGGCAGCCGCGGGCCCGGCTACAACCGACATCCCCAGGGAGGGTGCGGTGGATCGCGGCGCCCACGGGGCTGATGATGACACTGGCGAACCTTCGCAGCAGACCGGTCATACGGTGCTGGTGGGCTATGGCCAGGTCGGTCGTATCGTTGCAGCCGGCATCAAGGCCGACGGGGGTGGGCTGGTGGTGATCGAGGATTCTGACCATGACGTGGCTGCGGCACGGGCCGAGGGTTTTGAGGTTGTATTTGGCAATGCCGCCAGCGAAGACGTGCTCAAGCTGGCCAATCTGGGGGCGGCCAAGGCGCTGCTCGTTGCCATTTCCAACGGCTTTGAGGCGGGGACGGTGTGCGAGAGCGGGCGCAAGCTCAACCCCGGGATCGCCATTATCAGCCGGGCTTATTCCGAAGAGGAAGAAAGCTTTCTGCGCAATTTGGGCGCCACCACGATCATTCGTGGTGAGCAGGAAATCGGCCGGGGCATTCTGGCCTATCTGCGCAGCGATGCCAGCGGCAAAGGGCCGGGCGACGACATGCCCGATGACGCAAAGCTGCCCACGGCCGAAAACATCCTGGCCAATGCAGCCATCGGTGCGGCCCTGACGGAAGCGGCGCTGAGCGAAGGAACTTCTGAGGCCGCGCCGGCGGAGGATGGCGCGACTGGAGGGCCTGGGGCAGACGATGGCACGGCCGCACCGGCGGAGATTGCTGTTGTCGAAGCGACACTGGACGAGGCCGCAGCCTTGCCGATCGAGGGCACGCAAACGCCGCCGGAGAGTGCAGAGGATGCTGTGCCCCCTGCGGTGATCGAACCGATTGTCGAAACTCCCCTTGTGGGCGAGGCCCCGGCTGAGATCGATGAGGTCGTCGTGCCGCCCGCCCAGGCACCAGAAGATCAGCAAGTGACCGCCAGTGAGGCGCCTGGCGAAACCGCTGACACCGCTGACACCGCTGAAACGGGCGAGAATGGACCCCAAGCTGTTGGTGGTGACACCCCGGATGAACCGGGCAAGGCGGACGGGACAGACGAGGCTAACGCGGAGCAGCCAGAGGCGGGTGAGGCCGTGCCGACGGTCGAGCCGGAAAAGAAGGACTAGGGCGAAGAGCGCCCCGGGGGGGAGTGAATGATTTCGCAAAAGGCCAAATATGCCTTGCGGGCACTGGTATCGCTGGCGCGGGCCGGCAGGGGGCAGAGCCGGATGATCGGTGAGATTTCCAAGGATCAGGCGATCCCGAAGAAATTCCTCGAACAGATCCTGCTCGAATTGAAGCGGGCCGGCATCGTCAATTCGCGGCGCGGGCGGATGGGGGGCTATGAACTGCTCAAGGCGCCCGAAGAAATCACCTATGGCGAGGTGCTGCGGCTGATCGACGGGCCGATTGCGCCGCTGCCCTGCCTTTCAAAAATCGCCTACAAGAAATGCGTCGACTGCCAGGACGAAGGGTCCTGCGAAATCCGACATGTGTTCGAGCGGGTGACACTGGCGACCCGCGCCGTGCTCGACCGGACGAGCCTGGCGGACTCGCTCAATCTGGAAGACATCGCCGTCTAGACGGCATGGTCTTCCTGGCGCGCGTCAGCCGAACACCACCGTTTTCTTCCCGTTCAACATCACCCGGCTTTCCAGGTGCAGCTTGACGGCGCGGGCGAGAACGCGGCTTTCGATGTCGCGGCCTGCGGCGACCAGGTCATCGGGGCTCATGGCGTGGGTGACACGGGCGGTTTCCTGCTCGATGATCGGGCCTTCATCGAGATCCGGGGTCACGTAGTGTGCCGTCGCGCCGATGATCTTGACGCCACGCTCATGGGCCTGGTGATAGGGCTTGGCGCCCTTGAAGCTGGGCAGGAAGGAGTGGTGAATATTGATCACCTGTCCGAACAGGCGCGTGGACAGATTGTCCGAGAGCACCTGCATATAGCGGGCGAGCACCACCAGATCGGCACCGGTGGATTTGACGATCTCGAGCACCTGGGCTTCCTGGGCGGGTTTGGTATCTTTGGTGACGGGCAGATAATGGAAGGGTACACCGGCGTCTTCCGCAATCTTGCGGGCGTCTTCATGGTTGGAGACGATAGCGGCGACCTCGGCATCGAGCCAGCCGACGCGTATCTGGTAAAGCAGGTGCAGCAGCGTGTGGTCGAATTTACTGACCATGATGACGACGCGCTTCCTGTGGCTTTCGTCGCTGAGCGCGGTTTTCATGTCGAAGCGTTCGATGGGCGATTTAAGCGCCTTTTCGATGTTTTCGCGGTTGACGCCGTCCGGTGCAGCGAAGGCCAGGCGCATGAAGAAGCGGCCAGTCTCGCGGTCCCAGAACTGATTGCTCTCGGCGATATTGGCCTTGAGCGCCGCCAGCTCGGTGGTCACGGCGGCGACGATGCCGGGCCGGTCGGTGCAGGAAAGGGTCAGAACGAAATTGGCCGAGGACAAGGCGGGCCTCCCTAGGATTGGTCGGTCAGCGGTATCAATGGGTTGAGCGCTGCCGTCAAGCCTCGGGCTGCGCTGGTGGTCAACCGCGCAACAGAAAAGGGCCGTTCCTGCGAACGGCCCTTCCTGAGCTTATCGGCCTCGAACTGGCCGGGAGGCATGTGTTCTAGCCGAGATCACTCCCGCCCGACACATGAAAACCCAGACCTTCCTCAAGAGCCAAAATCTCATAAGACACTGGATCACCTCCTTTGCTTTGATTGAACATGGGCCGAGCTTGCCCGTGTTTCCCGGGCCTGTCCAGTCACGAAAAATTCGGGCTCTAGACTTGTCGGTTTTTCGGCTTACTGCGCAGCTGAACAATGGTTGCGGCCAGTACGCCCAGGGCAACAATGCCGATGATGATGGTCGCCAGGGCATTGACGTCGGGCGAGACGCCCAGGCGCACCTTGGAGAAGATCACCATGGGCAGGGTCGAGGAGCCGGGGCCTGAAACAAAGCTGGCGATGACCAGATCGTCGAGCGAGAGGGTGAAACCCAGCAGCCAGCCCGAGACCAGCGCCGGGGCGATGATGGGAAGGGTGACATCGAAGAAGGTGCGCACCGGCGAAGCGCCCAGGTCCATGGCTGCTTCTTCGAGACTACGGTCAAAGTCGGACAGGCGCGACTGCACCACGACACAGACATAGGCGGTGCAGAAGGTGGCGTGAGCGATAACGATGGTCAGCATGCCACGGCCTTGCGGCCAGCCCAGAAAGCCTTCCATGGCCACGAAGAGCAGCAGCAGCGAAAGGCCGGTGATCACGTCGGGCATGACCAATGGGGCCGAAACCATGCCGGCGAACAGCGTTCTTCCCCTGAACCGGCGAAAACGCACCAGCGCCACGGCAGCCAGCGTCCCCAGGACCAGGGCAATGCTGGCGCTGAGCGCGGCGATTTGCAGGCTCAGCCAGGCGGCCCCGAGCAATTGCGGATCGGAGAACAGCGCGCCGTACCATTTGGTCGAGAAACCGGACCAGACGGTGACCAGGCTCGATTCATTGAACGAGAAGATGACCAGCGAAACGATGGGCGCGTAGAGAAACGAGAAGCCCAAGGCCGCGGCGATGGGAAGGAACCAGCCCCGACGCATGCTATTTCTCCACCACTGCGCCCTGGGCGCGTTGCAACAGCATGATAGGCACCACCACCACGACCAGCATGGCCACCGCTACGGCCGAGGCGCGCGGCCAATTGGTGGCGCTGAAGAATTCGTCCCAGAGGACCCGGCCGATCATCAGCGTTTCCGGTCCGCCCAGCAGCGAGGGAATGACGAATTCACCAATGGCCGGAATGAACACCAGCATCGAGCCGGCAATGATGCCGGGCAGCGAGAGCGGCAGGGTGACGAAAAGGAAAGTGTGAATGGGCCGCGCGCCCAGGTCGGCCGAGGCTTCGAACAGCGAAACGTCGAGCTTCACCAGCGTGGTGTAGAGCGGCAGGATCATGAAGGGCAGATAGGTGTAAACAATGCCCACATAGACCGCGAAATCTGTCTGCATCATCACCAAAGGCTCAACGCCGAACAGTCCCAGGAACTGGTTGATCACGCCATTGCCGCGCATGAAACCTGTCAACGCATAGACGCGCAGCAGGAAGGACGTGAAGAAGGGCAGCACCACCAGCATGAGCAGGATATTGCGCCAGCGATCGGGTGCGCGGGCAATGGCATAGGCCATCGGGTAGCCGACCAGAAGCGTGATAATAGTGGCAATGGCCGCGATGCGGATCGAACTGAGATAGGCCGCGACATAAAGATTGTCGGTGAACAGGCGGATATAGTTATTCAGATGCAGGGTCAGCTGCACCATGCCGTCTTCGCTGGTCAACAGCGGCGTGTAGGGCGGGCGGCCGAATTGCTTGCTGGTCAGCGAAATGCCGAACACCACCGCCAGGGGCACCAGAAAGAAGACCAACAGCCAGAGCAGCGGCGCGATCAGCACCAGCATGCGGCCGGTAATGCCGACCCGGGCCAGGCCACGCTCGACGGCATTCCAGGGCTTGAGCCGCCGCGGCGGGGGGATGGTGGGATCGCGGGCGGTCGTCATGAGGTCAGCACCGAGCCGGCGTCTTCGTCCCAGCTGACATAGACGGTTTCTTCCCAGGTGATGGCGTCGGGGTTGCCGCGCACCGAATTGGTCTGGCTGACGCGAAGGCGCTTACCGCTTTCCAGCGCGATCTGGTAAACCGAGATATCGCCCAGATAGGCAATCTCCTCGACAATGCCGGTGGCGACATTGGCGCCATTCAGACCTGCGGGTTTCTCGCGGCTCAGGACCATTTTTTCGGGGCGGATGGCCCACCAGAGACGCTGTTCGGGCGCGCAATCGACGCCATGCCCGACATAGATATCGCAGCCCAGTTCGCTTGAGCGGATGCGGATATGGTCGGGCTCGTCCTCGGAGACGACGCCTTCAACCATATTGGCCGAGCCAATGAAATTGGCGACAAAGCGCGAATTGGGGAATTCGTAGATGTCGGTGGGCTCGCCCACCATGACGATCTCGCCCTGGTTCATCACCCCGATGCGGGTGGCGAGCGTCATGGCCTCTTCCTGGTCATGGGTGACCACGATGAAGGTGACGCCAAGGCTTTCCTGGATCTTGACCAACTCGAACTGGGTTTCCTCGCGCAGCTTCTTGTCCAGCGCGCCGAGGGGTTCGTCGAGCAGCAGCAGCTTGGGCCGCTTGGCAAGGGCCCGGGCCAGGGCCACGCGCTGGCGCTGGCCGCCGGACAATTGATGCGGCTTGCGTTTGCCATAATCCTCGAGCTTGACCAGTGCGAGCAGTTCTTCGACGCGGGCATTGATCTCGGCGCGGGGCAGGCCATCGCGTTTGAGGCCATAGGCGATGTTCTGTTCGACCGACATATGCGGGAACAGCGCATAGGACTGGAACATCATATTGACCGGCCGATCATAGGGCGGCACGGCCGTCATATCCTGACCGTCGATCTCTATGGCGCCGGAGGTGGGATTTTCAAAGCCCGCCAGCATGCGCAGCAAGGTCGACTTGCCCGAGCCCGAGCCGCCAAGCAGACAGAACAGCTCGGATTTGTAGATGTCGAGCGAAACATCGTCGACGGCGATGATGTCGCCGAATTTCTTTGAGACGTTTCTGATCCGCACAAAGGGCTTGTTGTTGGCCGTGTCGCGCCATGGACGCGTATCGATGGCGAGTTGGGGCTTTTTGGCCATGTGCGCTCTCTGAAGCAGTTTGGAGCCGGGGGCGGCGGACCACCCCCGGCTGAACAGGATTACTGGCCGGTTTTGATGCGGGTCCAGGTGCGGGTCAGCACTTCCTCGTAATCGGGGGAGTGTGCCTGCATCACAAAGGCCTTTTCGATGGTCTCGGCGGGCGGGTAAATGCCCGGGTTCGACTTGACCTCTTCATCCACGAATTCCAGCGCCGGCAGGTTGGGGTTGGCGTAGAACACGTAGTTGGTGATCTCGGCAACCACTTCGGGACGCAGGATGTAGTCAATGAACAAGTGCGCATTTTCCGGATGCGGCGCATCGGCGGGAATGGCCAGGAAGTCAAACAGGGTGGCCGCGCCTTCCTTGGGGATCAGGTAGGTCACCTCAACGCCCTGTCCGGCCGCTGCGGCGGCATCGGCGGCGATGAAGATGTCACCCGAATAGCCCAGTGCCAGGCAGATTTCGCCATTGCCCAGATCGTCGATATATTGCGAGGAGTGGAAATAGCGGATCGAGGGCTTGATGGAATTCATCAGCGCTTCGGCTGCTGCCAGGTCTTCCTCACTCTCGGAATTGGGGTCGAGGCCGAGATAGTGCAGGGCAATGCCCATCACTTCAGAGGGGCTATCGAGCACGGCGACGCCGCAGCCGGCGAGCTTCTCGACGACTTCGGGCTTGAACAGCAGGTCCCAGCTTTCCAGATCCGCATCGGGGCCCAGGGCCTCGGTCACCTTGGCGGTGTTGTAGCCCAGGCCGATGGTGTTGATCATATAGGGCACGGCATGGGCATTGTCCGGGTCCTGCTTGGCGGCGGTTGCCATCACGGCGGGGTCGAGGTTGCCCAGATTGGTCAGCTTGGACTTGTCGAGTTCGAGGATCAGGCCGGCCTGAATCTGGCGCTCGAGGAAGTTGCCGGAGGGGACGACGATGTCATATCCGGAATTGCCGGCGAGCAGCTTGGCGTCGACGATCTCGTTATTGTCGTAGACGTCGTAATTGACCTTGATGCCGGTTTCCGCCTCGAAATTGGCGATGGTGTCCTCGGCAATATAGTCGGACCAATTGTAGACGTTGAGCACCGGCTCCTCCTGCGCAAAGGCAGGGCTCGCAGCCAGAACAGCGCCAAGGGCAATGGCGAGCGACTTTTTCATCAGTAGGGTCTCCTCAGGGGAATTGGTAGAGGCGATTGGTGTCCAATGGGACCACCGGTTCGAGGCGGCGGGCGCCGGTTTCGCGGAAAGAGCCGCGGCTCAACCCCGGAGCCTCATCTTGGAGACCCCGGAAATGGGATGAAACTGAACTGGATATGCGCCAAAGGGCGGCGCTGACTTGCGCCTGGGTCATTCGCTGCGATCAACCCCGAAGCGGGGGCGTATCGAGGCGCGTCCGGCGCGCCGTCAATCATGGATCTCACCAGCGAACAGACCTTTCCCTCTCAAAAGACTGAGGCAAATTATCGTCAAACCTAAGGCCCGACAAGGCTATGCCGCCGCAGATTTTTGCGGGACTTGACCACATAGTTGCCGGGGCGCACAAGCTCGGCCAATTCACGGTCGCGCTCTGCGCCACCTGCTGTTCTGGAGTTGTCTATCTTATGAGTGCAAAAGCCTATCTGTCCGTATCCAGCGAAGTCGAAGCCGCACTGGCTGCCGGCAAGCCGGTGGTGGCGCTTGAATCCACCATCATCACCCACGGCATGCCCTATCCGCAGAACCTGGCGATGGCGCAAGAGGTGGAGGCCGTGGTGCGTGACAATGGTGCGGTACCGGCCACCATAGCCATCATGGACGGACGGCTGTGCGTGGGCATTTCGGGCGATGACCTCAAGCGCCTTGCCGAGGAAGGTCATTCGGCGGCCAAAGCCAGCCGGCGCGATCTTGCCAACCTCCTGGCCCGCAAGGTTCTGGCCGGCACGACGGTTGCCACGACCATGCAGATCGCCGCACTGGCGGGCATCCGCATCTTTGCCACGGGCGGCATTGGCGGGGTGCATCGGGGCGCCGAAGACAGCTTCGATATTTCGGCCGACCTTGAGGAGCTGGGACGCACGCCGGTGGCAGTGATCTGCGCAGGCGCCAAGTCGATCCTCGATATCGCCAAGACGCTCGAAGTGCTCGAAACCAATGGCGTGCCGGTGCTCGGCTTCGGCACCGAAGACTTTCCTGCCTTCTGGGCGCGCACCAGCGGGCACATGGTCGATCAGCGGGTCGAAAATGCCGAGGAGGCCGCCGCGATCCTGGCCATCCAGTCTGATCTGGATATGGGTGGTGTCTTGATCGCCAATCCCATCCCCGAGGCCGATGCCTGGGAGGCCTCGGCCATTGAAAGCTTTATTGCCCAGGCGCTGGCCGATGCAGAGACGCAGGGCATCAAGGGCAAGGCGACGACGCCCTTCCTGTTGCAGCGCATCTTCGAGTTGACCGGTGGCAAGTCGCTGGAGAGCAATATCGCGCTGGTCAAGAACAACGCCAGGGTTGCTGCCGAGATCGCCGTGGCGCTTTCGGCCTTGCGGACAACGCGCCTGGCATGACCGCGCGAGTATTGGTGGTCGGCGATGTGATGACCGACATCATCGTGCGGCCCGAAGGACCCATCGTGCCCGGCTCGGACCGGCGGGCCGAGATTCGCAACCGGCCGGGCGGTTCGGGCGCAAACCAGGCCGTCTGGTTGGGGGCAGCTGGGGCCGGCGTGCTGTTTGCCGCCCGGGTCGGGACCAGCGATCGTGCCATGTATGAGAACTATTTCCGCGGTCGGGGTGTCGTGCCGGTACTGGCTGGCGATCCCGACCTGCCCTCCGGTGTGCTGGTGACAATCCTGGATCCCTCGGGTGAGCGCAGTTTTCTGACCGATCGCGGCGCCAATCTCAACCTTGGTACGGACGACCTGCCGGAAACCCTGCTCGAGGGTGTCGGGCTGGTGCTGGTCTCGGGCTATAGCTTCTTTGCCGCGGGACCGCGAATTGCCGTCAAGGGATTGCTCAGGGCCGCGCGGTCCAAAGGTGTGCCGGTCGCCATTGACCCGGCCTCGACAGGGTTTCTTCAAGAGGTTGGACCACAGCTCTTCCTCGATTGGGTGGGCCAGGCCGAATGGCTGTTCGCCAATGAGAGCGAAGCGGAACTCTTGTCCGGACAGGCTGAGTTCGACGCCCAGATGCGCGTGCTGGGCGAGCAGTTTTCCCATGTCGTGATCAAGCGCGGCCAGTTCGGGGCGGCGCTGGGCGGGCGCGATGGCGAGGCGTTCAGCCAGGCTGCGCCAGTGGTCAAAGTGGTCGACACCACGGGGGCAGGCGACGCCTTTGCGGCAGGCTTCGTTGCGGCGTTGCTGCGCGGGGAAAGCGTGGACGCTTGTCTGGCAGCGGGCATTGCCGGGGGCGCCAAGGCCGTGCAATTCGTGGGCGGGCAACCGCAATAGAACTGCGGTTCTCTGCCTCATCACTGGGCTGTTCCGGCAATCCATCGGCGCTGGTCATTTCGTGGGCCGCCCGGACCACCCCATTGCAGAGCGTGGGACTGTTCAGCGCGAGCGTGAATATCTGAGTTCCGAGCATAGCTCTCGAGCCCCTGCGGGACGGCCCTGCCTCTCGAACTTAGCTCTCGCGGCCTTCTCGCCTTAAATCGCGCCACTGGCGCGATTTCCCCTGCGGGAGGGCTCGAAGTCAGTGATCCTCTTGTGCGTCGGCGATGCCCAGATGCCAATAGCCGGCGGCCTTGACCCATTCGGGGTTGAAGCCGCGTTCCTCAAGCAGATGCGCCTTTACGGCGCGGGCCATGTTCACTTCGCCAGCGACATAGGCATAGGCGTCCCCTTGCGGAAAAATGGCGGCGGCCACCGCGTCGCGGACGAGGCTGGTGGTCCCGGCAGCGGCGCCATTGCGGTGCACATATTGCAGCGTGAGATTGGCCCGGGTTGCAAAGGTCTGTTGTTCGGCCTCGTTCTCGACCTCAATGATGGCGAGCACCGGCGAGCCCTCGGGCAATTCCTCAATGCGGCGACCGATGGCGGGCAGAGCGGTTTCGTCGCCGGCCAGCAGATACCAGTCGAAGGCGATCGGCACTAGCTGGCTACCCCGCGGTCCGCCGATCACCAGCGTATCGCCCGATTGCGCCGCCGCAGCCCAGCCCGAGGCGGGGCCGTCACCATGCAGCACGAAATCGAGGTCGATCCAGCCCTCATCCACGCTCCAGAAGCGCGGGGTGTAATCGCGCATCTCGCGCCGGGTGCCGGGCGGGAACTGGGCGCCATTGGGGCCCACTGGCGGCAATTGGTGCGGCGTGCCGTCGGGGAAAAAGAAGGCCTTGATGTGGTCGGCATGGCCGGGTGAGACAAAGCCGGTCATGTCACCGTTGAGGCGGATGCGGCGCATCAGAGGCGTGATATCCGTGATCCCGGACACCGTCAGCAGGCGAAGCCTGGTGTCGTGGCGGAGGCGCTGGATGACGCGGGATTGGGCGGTGGTCTCGGGCATTGTCTATCCTGACTTTATTGATCAGGAATTAGCGAAGAGAATTCGGCGTGGCAAGGTTGACGTAAGCGTCAGCTCGCCTATCTCTGCCGCACATGACAACGGAGATGAACATGAAGCGCGCCGTCTACACCGAGTTCGGCAAGCCCGAAACCGTCCTCACCACAGAGGAAAGTGCGCGCCCGGAGCCCGGGCCAGGCGAGGTCCTGGTGCGCATGGTGCTCTCGCCCGTGCACAATCACGACTTGATGACCATTGCCGGCCAATATGGTCACAAGCCCGCGCTTCCGGCGGTGCCGGGAACCGAGGCCGTCGGCGTTGTCGAGGTGCTGGGCGAGGGTGTCGAGAACCTGCAAGTCGGGCAGCGGGTTGCCGGCGGCGCTCAGAACAGCTGGGCCGAATATTATCTTGCCGATGCGCGCCGGGTTGTTCCGGTCCCTGACAGCGTCGACGATGCCACGGCCTGTCAGCTCGTCTCCATGCCGCTCAGCGCCAAGATGCTGCTCGATACGCTGGGCGTCGAGGCGGGACAGTGGATTGCGCTCAACGCCGCCAATGGAGCGGTGGGCAAGCTGGTTGCGCAGTACGGCGCCGCCTTGGGCATCAAGGTGCTCGGGCTGGTGCGCCGGGCGGAGGCTGTCCAGGAGATGGCAGCACTCGGGTTCGACACCGTGGTCGCGACAGAAGGCGAGGCTTGGCAGGAAAAGGCGCGTGCCATCACCGGTGGTGCGCCGATCGTGCGGGGCGTTGAATCTCTGGGCGGCAAGGGGGCGGCGCAGTTGCTGAGCATCCTCAGCGATGGTGCCGAGTTGATCAGCTTTGGAGCCATGACGGCCCGTCCGCTGGAAATCTCTGCTGGCGATCTCTTGTTTCGCGGCATCACGGTCAAAGGCTTCTGGGCCGCTAACCCACCAGTCAAGCCGGAGCGGATCGGCCAATTGCTCGGCGAACTGGTTGCCGATGCCGCGCAGGGAAAACTCAAGATGGCGATCGAGGCCAGCTATCCGATCGATGCCATCGCGGAAGCCGTGACAGCCAGCGGCGTGCCGGGCCGCAAGGGAAAGATCGCCATACACGGCTAGGTTTTACCAGCAGGCGCTGCGCTGGCGTCTCCAAGGGCTGACAGCACGGACGGGGTTTGCCTATATGGGCAGACCCCTTTTTCCTGCGCAGTTGACCAATGCACCCCCTGATTGCCCGTTTCATGGCCCGGCACGAACCCCGCAAGGATTGGCGGGTACATGCCAAGTCTGCGGCAGCCACGGCAGCGGCGGTTACCTTGATCGGCTATCTATCGGCGGTTACGGGCCTGCCCCTGCTGCTGGCGCCGCTGGCCCCTACGGCGCTGGTGATTTTCGGGCAACCTGAATCGCCCAATGCGCAGCCGATCAATATCTTTGCCGGCTATCTCATTGGCACGGTGGTGGCGGTGCTGGCGATGTCCGTGGTGCCCGAACCGTTCTGGCTGGCAACGCTCTGCGTGGGCGTCGTGATGCTGATCATGCTGGCGCTGCGCGTCACCCATCCACCGGCGGCGGCCATCCCCCTGTTGACGCTGACCGGCCGGGTGGACGCGCTGACCCTGTTTGTCGTGCTGTTCCTGGCCTGCCTGCTGCTGGTGGTTATGGGCACCATATTGCATCGCCTGCCGCCACAAAGGCGGCGCTACCCGCTGCCGCTGGCCGAGGAAGTGGAGAAAGAGTGAGCGTCCGGCGCTGCTGACAGGGTCTGGCGCAGGGCGAGATTAGCTGCGCAAGCACGTGCAGAAGTTGAAAGGAGGCCGACATGTCCATCATCAGCCACATCACCCTGGGAACCAATGACAAGACCCGTTCGGCGGCCTTTTACGATGCCGTGCTCGGCGTGCTGGGGTTCGAGCGCCTTGCCAAGCCGCCGGAAAAGCCGCTGGCTTATGAAAAGAACGGGCAGATGCCCACGATCTACCTCTACACCCCGGAAGACGGGCGGCCTGCGACCTGGGGCAATGGCACCCATGTCGCGCTGATCGCCGAGAGCGCGGCGCAGGTGGAGCAGTTTCACGCGCTGGCTCTACAACATGGTGGCAGCGACGAAGGCGCGCCGGGACCGCGCCCGCATTACGGGCCGAACTATTTCGCCGCCTATGTGCGCGACCCCGATGGCAACAAGCTGCAGGCGGTCTGCTACGCGGCCGCCTAGACGGAGAGCCGAAGCATACGATCCTGCTCCTGCCGGAGGGCAAAGAGCCGGGTCGTCACGTCCGGTTGGGCGTTCGCGCTGGTGATGAGTTCCCCCTTTTTCACCGGCGCCGTCACCTTGCCGCCTTCGAGCAGACCCACCGGCAGGGCGCCGGCGGCGCGGGCATCGGTGACGGTCATGGCAAAGGAGCGATAGCAGGTCTCGCCAATGGCATCGAGCGCCTCGCCGGGCTGCAGATCGCGCTTGGCGACGGCGCAGACTTCGGCCACCGGGCGGGGCAGGGGGACCATGTCCGGCTTGCCGGTGAGCATGATGCGGGCGCAGGTCAGCGGGACTTCGAGGCTGGTCAGGTGATAGGGCCGGAAGAAGCCGTAATAGGGCCCGTGCCCGATGTGCAGATCATCCATGCGCTCGATGATGCGCGGATGAGTGGCCTTGACGATGACGAACACACCCGGCGCCACGCCCTTGCCAATCGTGAAATCCACGACGCCAGACGAATTGAGAATGCCGCCATCGGCTTTGGGAATGAGTACCTTTGCCATGTCGTCACGATCGGTGGACGGACCGTGCATGCCCGGCACGTCGGGAACAAGGCCGGTGGCATTGGCAATGGCGGTCATTTCTACCGCGGTCTTGGAGCCATCGACGAACTCGACCAGCATGCGCGGGTTCATCTTGCGACGCGTGGCTTCCTCGCGATAGTCGTCGGGGACGGCATCATGCTTCAAGGGATTGTTCTTGCCCTTGCCGGCAGCAACGATGTCGAGGCCAAGGGCCGACACGAATTCGATCAGTTCCATGCAGGAGCTCGGCTCGTCCCCGGCACCCACCGAATACACCACGCCGAGCTTGTCGGCCTGGGCCTTGAGGTATGGCCCGATGGTCACGTCGGCCTCGACATTCATCATCACCAGATGCTTGCCATGTTCCATGGCCAGCAGGTCGTAATCGGCGGCGACGCCCGGCTTGCCGGTGGCGTCGATCACCACATCGATATTGGGGGTGGTGACCAGCGTCTCGGCCGAGGTGATGGCAATCTTGCCCGCCTCGATGGCTGCGGTGGCGGCGCCGGGCGTGTCGCAGACCTTGCCCATCGTGTCCTCGCCATAGGCGATGGTCATGGCATCGAGCGCAGTATGGGGCCGGCGGGTGGCGATGGCCGCCATTTCGATGCCGGTCATCAGGCTCATCTGGGTGACGAGATCGGTGCCCATCTCGCCCGAGCCGATCACCCCGACGCGAATGGTCTTGCCGTCTGCGGCGCGCTGGGCGAGGTCACGGGCAAGGCCGGTCAGGGCGATCTTTGAGGGCATGGGGCGGTCCAGTTCTGGTATCGCGCCTGCGATAACCCCGTGTGAGGGCGGGAGCAAGGATTGTGTTGGGGTCGGAGGTGCGGCCAAGCCCTGTGAGCTGCGCTACGAGCTGCCCTGCGAGCGTAGCTCTTCGGGCCTATGACCCTCCAACCGCGCCACTGGCGCGTTTGGCCGCGATGCGGACGCCCAGCCTTTCGAGCGTAGCTCTCAAGGCCTATTCGGCTCGGTTCGCTCCACTGGAGCGCTCCGTCCCTTCGGGCACGCCTCATAGTTAGCAATTCTTAAACCGTTGGGGCTGAATATGCAGCTTGGAGAAAACTCCGGGGGCACCTTTACGAAATGGCCAAGCAAACCCTGCAGACGGTCGCCTTGCCTGAAATCATCGACCTTGATTCGATCGATGGCATTCGCGACCAGTTGATCGACGCCCTGGAAGAGGGACCGGTCGCGGTCCAGGCCGGAGCGGTCGAGCGGGTTTCGACCAATGCGCTGCTGCTGCTGATCAGCGCCGCCGAGACAGCCCGGAGACACCATTTTGAGTTTACTATTGAAGCGCCGAGCGCGGCCATGAGCGCCGCGATCGAGCGGCTGGGCCTTGATGCCCAGCTTTCAGGGATGATGAGACAATGACGCTGCGGGTACTTACGGTCGACGATTCCAGGACCATCCTGGCCATGCTGCATCACACGCTGAGCAATGCCGGCTTCGAGGTGCTGCAGGCCGAAGACGGCAAGCAGGGCCTGGATGTGCTCAGGAGCCAGGATGTGGACGTGGTGATCACCGACATCAACATGCCGGTGATGGACGGGATCGAGTTCATCAAGAACGTCCGAGCCACCGGTCAGCACAATTCCCTTCCCATCCTCATCCTGACCACCGAGACCAGCCAGGACAAACGCGACCAGGGCAAGGCCGCCGGCGGTACCGGCTGGATCGTCAAGCCATTCGACCCGGAAAAGCTGATTTCGGTCATCAATCGCGTCGTGCACTAAACCAAGAACAGTCCGGGCCCAGAAGGGTTGAAAGCGTAAGAATGAGTGATCTCGACGACTTCAAGGCCACCTATTTCGACGAATGCTCCGAGCTTCTGACCGAGCTCGAGGAACAGTTTGCCGCCATTGAAGAGGGCGAGCGCGGGGCAGACCGCCTCAATGCCGTGTTCCGTGCCATTCACTCGATCAAGGGCGGCGCCGGGGCCTTTGGCTTTACCGCACTGGTGGGCTTCGCCCATGCTTACGAGACCCTGCTCGACTATGTGCGCGACGGCCGGATCGAATTGACCGACGATGTCGTGGTGCTGTGCATCCGCGCCAACGATATTGTCGCCGACCATGTCAACGCTGCCCAGTCGGGCGAGGACCTGCCGGCCGATTATGGCGCCGAGGAAAAGGCCCGCTTCGATGCCCTGGCCCTTGGTGAAACGGCATCGGACGGCACCGGCGAGGGTGAGACGGACGGGGAGATCGTCGAGGAGTTCGACATCGACTTCACCCCGGTCATGGTCAACCTTGATGCTCCCAAGGCCGACGGCGAGGCGCCGGTGGAAGACGTCTTCGAAGCACCCCCGATGACCGCCGCCGAGGGGCAGTGGGAGATCCGCTTCACGCCGCATCGCGCGCTCTACGCCCGGGCCAATGATCCGCTGCTGCTGTTCCGCGAACTGGCGGCGCTGGGCGAGATGAAGGTACGGGCGATCCTGGACCAGGTGCCGCCGCTTTCCGATTTCGAGCCCTTCGGCGTCTATTGCGCCTGGGAAATCACCCTGGTGGCGCCGGGCCTGGCCGAAGATGCCATTCGCGAAGTGTTCGAATTTGTCGATGGCGATTGCGATATCGTCATTGCCCAGGCCGGCGCCGTTCCCGGCTTCACCCAGGAAGCCGACGCTGGTGCCGAAACCGCCGTCACCGCGGCCAGCGATGAGCCGGACCTGTCGAGCCTATTGGCGCTGACCGAAGAAGAGGTGGCGGCCCCCGCAGAGCCGGTTGCGCCCCTCGCCAGCTTCGCGCCAGAGCCGCCGCAAGCCGAAGTGGGCCAGCAGGACAATTTCGAGGAAGCGCCCGGCCTCAGCTTTGCGGCTCTGGCCGACGAGATCGCGACGGCGCCCGCGGCCAAGCCCGAAAAGTCGGCTGCTGCGGCCGCACCAACAGTGGCGCCCGCCGCCAGGCCTGCCGCAGGTGTTGCCAGCGACAGCGAAGAGAGCGGCGGCCGTTCGGTCGGCGTGCAGTCGATCCGCGTCGATCTCGACAAGGTGGACCGAGTGGTCAACATGGTGGGCGAACTGGTCATCACCCAGTCCATGCTGACCCAGCAGATGGATGAAACCCTGCGCGCCCGCTATACCGAATTGGTGCGCGGTCTTGAGGTGCTCGCCCAGACCACGCGAGGCCTGCAGGATTCGGTGATGGCGATCCGCGCCCAGCCGGTGAAATCGGTGTTCAGCCGTATGCCGCGCCTGGTGCGCGAACTGGCCACCAAAACGTCCAAGAAAATCAAGCTTGAAACGATTGGTGAGAATACCGAGATCGACAAGACTGTCATCGAGCAGCTATCCGATCCGCTCACCCATATGATCCGTAATTCGGCGGACCATGGCATTGAGAGCCCGGAAAAGCGCCTTGCCGCCGGCAAGCCGGAATCGGGCACCATCCGCCTTTCGGCTGAGCAGGCGGGCGGCAATATCCTGATCATCGTCGAGGATGATGGCGCCGGCATCAATCGCGAGCGCGTGCTGGGCCTGGCGCGGGATAAGGGCATTGTCGCCCCCGACGTCACCCCCACCGACGAGCAGATCGATCAGCTGATCTTTGCTCCGGGCTTTTCGACTGCTGAGGCCGTGAGCGATATTTCGGGCCGCGGCGTGGGCATGGATGTGGTGCTTTCCAATATCAAGAAGATCGGCGGCTCGGTGCATGTGCGCAGCTGGACAGGCAAGGGCACGCGCATGACCCTGCGGCTGCCACTGACCCTGGCCGTGCTCGACGTCATGCTGGTCAAGGTGGGTGGCGGTCCCTATGTGGTGCCGCTTTCCTCGATCGTGGAAACCATACAATGCAGCCGGGCCAGCTTCGAGCGCGTGCCTTCGGGCGGACGCGTGCTGCAGGTGCGGGGCGAATATGTGCAGGTCATCGACCTGGCGCAGCGCTTCGAGCTCACCAGCCAGCAGAACCCGGACGACCAGTTCGTGGTCCTGTGCGAGGCCGAGGGCAACCAGAAGGTGGCACTGGTGGTGGACGACATCATCGGCCAGCAGCAGGTGGTCATCAAATCGCTCGAGGAGAATTTCGAGAGCGTGGACGGCATCGCCGGCGGCACCATCCTGGGCGACGGCAATGTGGCGCTGATCGTGGATGTGCAGGGGCTCAGAACCACCCATCTGCATCAGAACGCGGCCTAAGGGCCGCACCGCGGAGCCCGTTAACACATTGGCGTCGATTGACGCATTAGACTGGAAGAAAGCGCCCAGGACGGGCGGGATGAAAAGGCGAGAAAGATGGAAGCGCTGAGCCTTCGCGATGACATGAGCGACAAGACCGCCGCGGCCGGTCAGAACACCCTGCAATTGATCGCCTTTTCGATCGGCGAACAGACCTATGGCGTGGAGATCACCACGGTGCGCGAGATCCGCGCCTGGAACGGTGCAACGCCCTTGCCCAATACCCGCGAATTCGTGCGCGGCGTGATCAATCTGCGCGGCACCATCGTGCCGATCTTCGACTTGCGCGCCCGCTTCGGTGATGGCCAGACCTCGCCCACCAAGAACCATGTGGTGGTGGTGATGAGCGTGGGTGACAAATGGGTCGGCATCCTGGTCGATGCGGTCAGCGACATTCTCACCGTCAATCGCGACGAAATCCACAATGTGCCCGAGGGCAATTCGATCGACACGGAACTCCTCAACGGCATCGTCACCCATGATAGCCGCATGGTCGGGCTGATCGACCTGCATGCCGTGGTCTCCGGCGCCAAGATGGACGGCTAACGGCCGGCCCTTTTTTCGCATGTGAGTTTGAACGGGGCGCCGCAAGGCGCCCTTTGCCTATGCGGCGTGTCCAATGGAGTGCGGCGCCACCAGCGTGCTTTAGCCGACCCGGCGGGCCCGATCGCTACCGTACCACCATGGCTTGCAGCGCCAACCCAACTCATGCTGCAATGGCAGGAGGTTCGCGCACAACGAAGAGGCGATTGTTGGAAACCCTGCTCTCTCCGGTCGTGCTCTTCTTCGTTCTTGGTGCTTTCGCGGCCCTGGTGCGATCTGACCTGGCGATCCCTGAGGCCGTCGGCAAGGGAATTTCCCTCTATCTGATGGTGGCGATTGGTCTTAAGGGCGGGATCGAGGTTTCCGAGGCAGGATTTACCTTCGATCTCATGATTGCGGCGATGGCCGGAATTGGCTTGAGCTTTCTTATTCCCATACCCGTATTCCTGATCCTGCGGGGGCTGGGTGGTCTCAGCCCCGTCAATGCCGCAGCCGTTTCCGCTCACTATGGCTCGGTGTCGGTTGTGACATTTGTGACCGGGCTTGAAATACTGGCGCGTCAACAGATCCCGGCGGCCGGCTATATGGTCGCCGTCCTGGCCTTGATGGAGACGCCTGCCATCATTTCGGGCCTGCTGCTGGCGCAACGCAATGGCGTGGCGGGAACGCGACCGGCCCACAATATGGTGCATGAAACCCTGACCAATGGTTCGGTCATGCTGCTGGTGGGCAGTTTTGTTATCGGCCTGGTGGTCGGCAAACCAGGCTTTGCTTCGATCGCTCCTGTTTTTGAAGGTGCCTTCAGGGGTGTGCTTTGCCTGTTCCTGCTCGATATGGGCCTGGTGGCAGCCAAGCGGCTCAAGGACGGACGCAGCCTTACCCCGCGTTTGATCGCGCTTGCCGTGGGCATCGCCCTCGTCAACGGGACGCTGGGTGTATTGCTGGGTGGCCTGCTTGGGCTGGATGCCGGAACTGCCGCAGCATTGGGTATTCTGGCAGGTAGTGCGAGCTATATTGCGGTGCCTGCTGCGATGCGACTGGCCCTGCCCCAAGCCGATCCGGGCCTATATCTAGGCATGTCGCTTGCGGTGACATTTCCGTTCAACATCCTGATCGGCATTCCGATCTATGTGTGGCTTGCCCAGTGGGTGGTAGGATGAATTTACAAGGCTCGGAACGCATTCGGATCGAGGTTCTGGTCGATGCTCCCCTCGTCCAGGAACTGGTGAGCTTGCTCGAAAAGCACGGCATCAACGGGCACACAGTCTTGCCCACGCTTTCAGGACAAGGCTCCTCGGGAAGCTGGAGTGACGACCTCATTACCAGTGCAGAGCACAAGGTGACCCTGTTGACCGTAGCGGAGCCAGTGCGCGCGGAAGGCTTCCTGGACGACTTGCGTCCGCTTCTTGATAGCTATGGCATGCTGGTCATGATCAGCACGGTGAACGTGCTGCGACCGGACAAGTTTACCTGAGGCTCCCTGTTCAAACGCAAAAAGGCGCCAGGGGGCGCCAGCGTGCTCGATGGGAAATCGAGAGCCTAGAACAGTTCGGCGTCGCCGTGGGCGCCGTGGGCGGCAATGCCCGAGAGGGCTGGTACGCGCAGCTCGTCCAGCGTCAGGCTGGACCAGATCTCGTCATAGACCGAATCGGGGGCGGTGGGCGGCAGCAGTGCAAACTGGCGAACCGCGAGCGCCATATTGTGGCAGCGCTGTTCGATGCGATCCTGGCCCTGAAGCGCGGTGATGATGTGTTGGACAGCCTGCCGAACCGTGGGGTCGGCGCTGAGCTGCTTGTCGGCGAGCATTTCGAGCGCTTCGGTGATGCCTTCTAGCATGGAAGCGGTCTGCCGCGCCGTCTCGTCCAGTTCTCGTGCGAGTTTCTGCAGTGACATTGATGGTTCCCTGGCCCTGTTCAGATAACCCTAAAGGGCAAGTTCTAAACCTCTCCTTGCTCGATTGGGCATGGCCAGCGAACTCGTCCGCTGTGGTTAGCAATTGGCTAACGAGTTTACCTCTACCATCGGAACTAATTCGCCCGCAGAGGTAGACCAAGACGATATGCCCCCGACCAATACTCTGCCACCCGAGTTCGATCGCGGCGTGGTGACCACGGTGCACCAAGGCGATTGCCATGTATCGAATGCTGCGGACGTAACATTTTCCACGGTGCTGGGCTCGTGCATATCGGCCTGCGTGCGCGACAGGGTCGCGCTGGTAGGCGGCATGAACCATTTTCTGCTGGCGGAGCAATCGGGTTCGGCCAAAGACCGCTATGGGGCATCGGCCCGCTATGGCGCCTTTGCCATGGAACAACTGATCAACAAGGTGCTGACGCAGGGTTCTGGGCGCAAATCGAACCTGGAGATCAAGGTCTTCGGCGGCGGCAAGATCAATGCGGCGCTCGACGATGTCGGGGCCAAGAATATCGAGTTCGTGCGCCAGTTTCTGGCGGATGAAGGTTATGTGGCCACCAGCGAGGACCTGGGCGGCAGCTTTGCGCGCCGTGTGCTGTTCAAGCCCCATACCGGGCGGGCCTTCGTCAAGCGGCTCGACAGCGATGTGGGAGCCAATGTGGCGCAGGAAGAATTGGCGATCGCGCGGCGGCGCGTTGTGGTCCCCGCGCCGGTGGACGATATCGAACTGTTCTAAATTGTCCTGCCGCCGATGCTGCTTTCGAAAGTCTTACTGCTCGGCTTTGCTTTATAGATTTGGTTAACCATTCCTCCGATAGGGTCCGAACATGTCGGACCGTGCTGCCTTGAGTGTTGATTCGCGCGCCCCCCGCCGGGGATTGCGCCTCATGCTGGCCGCCTCTGCTATCTGGACATTGTTCGGCGCTGGCGCGGGCGGCCTGCTATTGGCCATGGGACCGGGTCCGGGCTGGTTCGGCGCGGCGGGGAGCCTGGTGGGCCTTGCTGTGGCCGTTTGCCTTGCCGGCGGGTATGTCTTCGACCGGCGCGAAACCGAGCGCCTGGCCGCCGTGGTCCAGGCAGCCGGCCTTTCCGACAGACCCGGCGAAGCGCCTTCGATTGGCAGCATTGTCGCGCGGCTGGGCAAAAGGCTGGAAAAAGCCCACCACTTCCGCGCAGCGATTGGCATGCTCGATGCACCTTTGCTGGTGATCGACGAGCATGGCGTCATTCTCGCGGCCAGCCGGGGCATGGAACGATTGGCACCCGGCGCCTGGGAGGGCGAAACCCTCGACGGGCTGTTTGGCGCCGGATATCTCGAGGGCGGTGGCGGCGCGCCGGAGGAAGCGCTGGTCCTGCTCGACGGACGGCGCTTCGTCGCGCAGCGGCTGGCCCTGCCGTCCGGCCGCTATGCGCTCGAATTGCAGCCGGCCGGGCACTTCATCGAGGATGACCGGTTCGACCTGATGCTGGAGGCCCTGCGGCAGGGCCGTACCGATTTCCGTTTCGAGGATGATGCTGTGGTCAGCCAGCCCGTGCTGGGGGATATCAACGCGGCCCTCCAGGTTCTCGATGATGGCGTCGCCCAATTGCGCGCCGTCATGGACGGTCAGGTTGCGGTCATAAAGCCGCTGCCGCTGGCCGGTGAGGCGCAGATGGTGCTGGACCTGTTTTCGGGCCTGGACGAACAGCAGCGCGATGAGGCCCAGGCTCGTGTCGGGCTTGAGACCCGCCTGGCCTCTGTCAAGACGCTGCTGGCCCAGTTCGAGGAACGCGCTGCCACAACCGAGAAGGCAGCCGAGACCGCGCGCGCGGCCCTGGCCGCCGGGGTCGAGAAAATGGCGCGTCTCGAGGCGGAACTTCAGGCCGCCCGGGCCCGCAATGACAAGGCTGAAAACCTTGCCGCGCAGGTGGAGGAAGCTGCGGGGCGGACCCGGACCCTGGTCAGCGAGATTGACCGCATGGCACGCGAGATCGACACCATGACCGCCGGCATCGAGGATGTGTCCTTCCGTACCAATCTGCTGGCGCTCAATGCGGCAGTCGAGGCGGCGCGGGCCGGCGAGAAGGGGGCAGGTTTTGCCGTGGTGGCCGACGAGGTCCGGCAATTGGCCCAGGTCACCAACCGCAGCGCCAAGGATATCCGCATCATCGCCGACAAGGGCCGGACCCAGGCGCAGATCGGACTGCAAGAGGCCGGAGCGCTGCAGAAAATCACGGCCGAACTCAAACAGAATTTACGCAATCTAAGCAATGAACCGGCCAATATCGCTGCACAAGAGGGGGCACAAGCGCGCAGAACGGCGCCTTTTGTGCCGCACAGGCCGATGGCCGAGCCAGCCGATCAGGAGATCGCGGCCGACCAGCGCGCCGCCAGCTAGGCCCGGAAGAAATCCGGCATATGAGGGGTGGTTGAATGGAACAGGGGGAGTTTGCCCTCAGCGAGCGTGAATTTGCTCGTATCAAGGCGCGGGTCTATGCCGTGGCCGGTATTTCGCTGAGCGAGGCCAAGCGGACGCTTGTGGTGTCCCGCCTCTCCAAGATCGTCCGGGCGTTGCAGCTACCCAGCTTCGACGCCTATATCGACTATTTGGAACGTGGCGGCTCGGCCAAGGACGGACAGGATTTCGTCAACGCGCTGACCACCAATCTGACGCGCTTTTATCGCGAAGACCACCATTTCGATCATTTGCGGGACTATGTCGCCACGCTGATGGCGGAACGCCCGCGGGGCACGCGGCTCAGAATCTGGTCGGCGGGCTGCTCGACCGGTCAGGAACCCTATACGATCAGCATGGACCTGATCTCGGCCTTTCCCGAACTCAAGCGCTGGGACTTCAAGATCCTGGCCACCGATATCGACACGGCCGTGCTCGCCAAGGCGGCCGGCGGGGTCTATCCGGAAAGCGAGCTTAATGGCCTTTCAAAAGAGCGGACGCGTCCGTTCGAGCGAGCGACCGGGTCGATCCGAATTCCCCCCGCCATGCGCGAGCCGATATCGTTCAAGCCGCTGAACCTGATCGGACCCTGGCCGATGAAGGGGCCGTTTGACGCCATCTTCTGCCGCAATGTAGCGATCTATTTCGACAAGCCCACCCAGGGCGAGATGTTTGGGCGCTTCGCCAATATGCTGGCGCCCGAAGGATTTCTTTATATCGGCCACTCCGAGAACCTGGGTTCAGGCGGAGAAGGCTTCCGGCTGGTGGGCAAGACGATCTACCAGTCGCGTGAAAAACGGAACAAGCGAGCTGCATGATGAGCATCAAGGTCCTGGTCGTCGACGATTCGGCGCTTATCCGCGAAGTTCTGGCGCGCATGCTGACACGCGATGGCGATATTGATGTGGTGGGCACCGCCACCGATCCGATCGACGCGCGCGAGAAGATCAAGACGCTCGATCCCGATGTGGTGACCCTTGATATCGAAATGCCCAACATGAATGGGCTGGCATTCCTGGAAAAGCTGATGCGCCTCAGACCCACGCCGGTGGTGATGGTGTCGACACTCACCAAGAAGGGGGCGAGCGAAACGCTATTGGCCCTCGAGCTGGGCGCCGTGGACTTTGTCGCCAAGCCCAGTGCCGAGTTTGCCGGCGGGCTGGATGCGTTCGGTGTTGGTCTGCGCGACAAGATCCGCGCTGCGGCCAAGTCCGATGTGCGCGGCCGCTCGGCCAGCCGGGCCGAAGCTCCCAGGACCGGTAAGGTGGCGCTCAAGACTGCCGCGGCGCCGGACGGTGCGCTCATCGCCATTGGCGCCTCGACCGGGGGCGTCGAAGCCATTCGCGCCGTGCTTGCCGAAATGCCGGCCGATTGTCCGCCGGTGGTGATTGCCCAGCATATGCCGGCCGGTTTTACCGGGCGTTTCGCCGCGCGGCTGGACGAGCTATGCGCGCTTACCGTCCGGGAAGCCGAGGACCGCCTGGTGCTCAAGCCCGGCCATGCCTATGTGGCACGGGGCGATTATCATTTGCGGGTCGAGCGCTCATCGGGCCAGCTCAAATGCCGCTTGGGACAGGATGGTCTGGAGAGCGGACACCGGCCCAGCGTCGATGTGCTGTTCGAGTCAGTGGCCAAAACGGTCGGACCGATGGCGGTAGGGGCAATCCTGACCGGCATGGGCCGGGACGGGGCACGCGGCCTTAAACTGATGCGCGATGCGGGTGCCTATACAGTGGGACAGAGCCAGGCTTCGGCCCTGGTTTACGGCATGCCGCGCGTAGCCTTCGAAGAGGGCGCTGTGGTCGAGCAGGCGCCGGTCGAGCAGATCGCCACCAAGCTGGCCAATGCGCTGGTCAAGCTCAAATCGGCAGCGTGAACGGCCAGGCGAGAATGCCAATAGCGCAGTTGAGAGAATTGTAACGCTTGGCCCATAGAGTTCGGTGCAAGTGCGGCCCGAAGGCCGCGGGCGCGTAGAGGTAAGAAAAACCATGCCAAAAGCGAGCGCTGTGAGCGTCCTGATCGTTGATGACCAGCAGTCCATGCGCGGGATCTGTAAGTACATTCTCACCCAGCTCGGGTTCAAGGATATCATCGAGGCCAAGTCCGGGCGCGACGCCCTGGGCAAGCTCGAAAAGTCCAATGTCGACCTGATCATTTCCGACTGGAACATGGAAGATATCGACGGGCTGACCCTGCTCAAGGTGATCCGCAAGCATCCCCGGACCCAGGCCATGCCCTTCATTATGGCCACCGGCCGCTCGGACAAGGAGCAGGTCAAGGAAGCCATTTCCTTTGGCGTGAACAATTACATCATCAAGCCATTTGATGCCTCGACCATGAAGAAGCGCATCGAGGCGGTGATTGGCGCGCTGACCTGATCAAACCCGCTTTGCTGACATGACAACGCCTCCGCTCTCGCAGCGGGGGCGCTTGCGTTTGCAGACAACAACTTGTGACAGTTGATTGCCCAAAATTTGGGCGATCCGCAATTGTCCGTAAGAAGTGATTAAGCCTGTGCCGGTATCGTTTTCATGACAACGCGTTCGTGTTGCGCGACTGCCTGCGCTTGAGCCGCCCGGCTCGTAGTTGACTTTGGGGTAGTGGTCGCCGTTGGGGGAGCAAGAGCATAATGAAGTTTATTCCGCAGCTCAGGATTGCGCAGAAATTGCCGCTGGCCCTGGTGGGATCGGCGCTGGTGGTCAGCGCCGGTGTGGGCATTGCGAGCTATCTGATTGGCCTGGGCACGGTGCAGGAGCAGCGCGAGCAATCGATGCAGGCCTCGCTTAACACTGCCGCCGCATTGGTCAGCGACTATTATACCAGTGCCGAGGTGGATCTGCGGCTCTTCGTACAGCGCTCCGATACCGTCACGGCCATGCAGAACATGACCCGCTCGCTCGACGAGCTGCGCATGGGCCTCAAGGAACGGGCGGCCGCGCAATTGCAGAAGGCCTATGTCACCGACAGCCCCAATCCTGAAGATCGCGCGGCGGTCGACAGCGTCGGCATCATGGGCGCCAGCTATGATCCGGTGCACAAGCGCTATCACCCCGGCTTCCGCACGCTCATGCTCGAGCGTGGCTATTCGGACGTGTTGATGATCTCGGCGGCCGGTGACGTGGTCTATTCAGTCGCCAAGAATACCGACTTCGTGACCAATGTCGTCACCGACAGCGCCGCTGCCGCCTCGGGCCTGGGCCAGGCATTTGCCGCGGCCAAGGGCCTGGGGAATGGTGAAGCGGCCTTTGTCGATTTTTCGATCTATGGGCCCACCGCGACGCCGCAAAGCTTCATGGCCATGCCCGTTTATAGCGGGGATGAGAGCACAGGCGTCATGGTGCTGGCCATTTCGCCAGACGCCATGAGCACGGCCGTGTCCGGCCTTTCCGGCCTGGGGCGTAGCGGGGAAGTCGTGGTGGTCGGCCAGGACGGCCTGTTGCGCTCCGAATCGCCACGAACCGAAGAGGCCGACGTGCTGGCCACGCCGCTGACCTCAGCGGTCATCACCGGGGCCTTTGCCGGCGAGACAGGCGAGGGCCTCAGCATGGACTACCGAGGCGCCCCCATGGTGGTGCGTGCCCAGCCGGTCAGCGTGCATGATGTCACCTGGGCGGTGGCTGCAGTTCAGCCGGAACAAGAGGCCTATGCGGCCGTGGTTGAGATGCGCGACATGACCATTCTGGTGGGCGGCATCCTGCTGGCCATCGCGGCGGTTGGCGGCTTCTTCTTTGCCCGTTCGATCAGTCGGCCGATTTCGCGACTGACCGACACCATGGATGCGCTAGCCGGTGGCGATCTCGATGTCGAGGTCAAGGGCGCGCGCCGGGCCGACGAGATCGGCGCCATGGCGCGCGCGGTTGAAGTGTTCCGCGAAAATGCCCTCAAGGTCAACGAAATGACCGAAGCCGAAGCCGCGCGCATAGTCGCGAGCCAGGCCGAGCGCGCCGCCATGATGCAGGAGCTGCAGCGGGCCTTCGGCCAGGTGGTGGATGCGGCCATTGCCGGTGACTTCTCGCAGCGCGTAACGGCCGAATTCCCCGATGACGAACTCAATACGCTGGCCCGTTCGGTCAACGGACTGGTCGAAACGGTGGACCGCGGGGTCAGCGAGACAGGCACGGTGCTTTCGGCACTGGCCAATACCGACCTGACCCAGCGCATGCAGGGTGACTATCAGGGGGCGTTTGCACGGCTCAAGGCCGATACCAACGCGGTGGCCGACAAGCTCACCGAGATCGTGGGCCAATTGCGCGATACCTCACGTACGCTCAAGACCGCGACGGGCGAAATTCTCTCGGGCGCGAACGATCTTTCGGAGCGCACCACCAAGCAGGCGGCCACGATCGAGGAGACCTCTGCTGCCATGGAGCAGTTGGCGACTACGGTTCTGGCCAATGCCGAACGCGCCAAGGAAGCCTCCGGCGTGGCCACGGGCGTGACCCAAACCGCCGAACAGGGCGGCCAGGTCATGGGCCAGGCGACCCAGGCCATGGAGCGCATCACGCAGTCCTCGGCCAAGATCTCCAATATCATCGGGTTGATCGACGACATCGCGTTCCAGACCAATCTGTTGGCACTCAATGCCTCGGTGGAAGCCGCGCGCGCCGGGGAAGCCGGCAAGGGCTTCGCCGTGGTCGCCGTGGAAGTGCGGCGCCTGGCGCAGTCGGCTGCGCAGGCCTCCAGCGATGTCAAGGCACTGATCGAGCAGAGCGCCGATGAGGTCAAGGGCGGCTCCAAGCTGGTGGCCGATGCCGCCAGCCGGCTGGAGGAAATTCTCGCCTCGGCCCGCTCATCGAGCGAATTGATGAACAATATTGCGCGCGAAAGCCGCGAACAGGCGTCCTCCATCGATGAGGTCAATACCGCCGTTCGCACCATGGACGAAATGACCCAGCACAATGCGGCGCTGGTGGAGGAGATGAACGCCTCGATCGAGCAGACTGAAGCCCAGGCGACCCAGCTCGACAGCATCGTCGACATTTTCGCGCTGGAACAGAGGGTGGCGGGCGCGACGCCGATAGCCCCCTCGGCAGGGTTTAAAGGCCCGGTCAAGACCATTGCGCAGGGGGCACGCGGCCTGCAGGCCAAGCTCAGCACGGCGGCCAAGTCCTATCTGAGCAAGGGTAATGCAGCGATCGATACCGACTGGAGCGAGTTCTGAACCGGCTTTGACGAAGGGCGCTCGCGGGCGCCCTTTTTCAGGCCTCGATAACTACCATACAAGATCAACCTGTCGTTAAGCCTCAAGGGGATAGCGTGTGGCGGCCGAGCAAGAGGATCTCGGCTCCGGTTGGGAGGGGAACCATGAAATTTCTGACGGGCTGGCGCCATATGCGCATGACCACAGCCATTGCCGCCTTGCTGCTGACCAGCATTCTGGTGACCATCGTTGCCTATAGCGTCAGCACCTATCTCAGCCTGCGCGGCCAGGCGGTGGGGCAGGCGATCGCACAACAGGAAGCCGACCTCAAGACGGCCGCGACGGTCTATGAGAAGCGTCTGTCCGGCTCGGTGCTGACCTGGTCGGAGGAAGATGGCAGCATAGTCAGCTTCACCACCTATTCCATTCCCAACTTCTACGACACCGGCGCGGTGGATTCGGTTACCCGGGTCACCGGCGGCGAAACCATCGTGTTCAGCCTCGACGCACAGGGCCAGTTCATTGCCAAGTCGACCAGCTTCGAGGCTGAGGCGGAGGGCGAGCGCCTGCTCGACTTCGTGCTGGATCCCGCCAGCCCGGCCGCCACCACCCTTGCGTCTGGCAAGGCCTTCCACGGCGAGATGACGCTTGAGGGTACGACCTACAACGCGGCTGCCTATCCGGTTTACAAGCTCGACGGCACATTGCTCGGCGCCTTTTGGGTGGGCAAGGACGTGGCGCTGGCCGATGCCGCTGCCAATGCCGCTCTGCCCGGACTGGCTGTCATGGCCGGCGTGCTGCTGGTGGTGATGGGGCTGATCGGTCTGCTGGCCTCGCGCCTCCTCACCCGGCCTATCCCCAGGCTGGCCCAGACCATGGATGCTATTGCTGCCGGCGACTACGCGGTGGAGGTGCCCTTTGTGGACCGCGGCAATGAGATTGGCGCCATGGCGCGTGCCGTGGAAGTCTTCCGCGAGAACGGACAGCGGGTCAGCCAGATGACCGAGGCCGAAGCAGCGCGGATCGTGGCCGATCAGGAAGATCGCCAGCGCATGATGAGCGAATTGCAGGATGCCTTCGGCGCGGTGGTCGATGCGGCCGCTGCTGGCGATTTCGGTCGCCGCGTCAATGTGGAATTCCCCGACCCCGAACTCAACGCGCTTTCAAGCAGCGTCAACAATCTGGTGTCCACTTTCGAGCGCGGTGTCAGCGAAGTTGGGTCGGTGCTGGGCGCCCTGGCCAATACCGATCTCACCCGCCGTATGCAGGGCGACTATGAGGGCGCGTTGGCGCAGCTCAAGTCCGACACCAATGCAGTGGCCGAGAAGCTCAGCGAAGTGGTGGGGCAGTTGCGCGCCACCTCAGGCACGATCAAGACGGCGACCAGCGAAATCCTCTCGGGCGCCAATGACCTGTCCGAACGCACCACCAGGCAGGCGGCCACTATCGAGGAAACCTCGGCGGCGATGGAGCAACTGGCCGCGACCGTGCTGAGCAATGCCGAGCGGGCGCAGGATGCCAGCCAGCGCTCCAGCGTGGTCACCCGCACCGCCGAAGAGGGCGGGCAGGTCATGGCCAACGCCACTAACGCCATGGAAAAGATCACCAATTCCTCGGGCAAAATCTCCAATATCATCGGGATGATCGACGACATCGCGTTCCAGACCAATCTGCTGGCGCTTAATGCGTCGGTGGAAGCTGCGCGGGCTGGCGAGGCCGGCAAGGGCTTCGCCGTGGTCGCCGTGGAAGTGCGGCGACTGGCGCAAAGCGCCGCGCAGGCTTCGAGCGATGTGAAGGTGCTGATCGAGCAGAGTGCCGACGAGGTCAAGGGCGGTTCGCGCCTGGTGGCCGATGCCGCCACCAAGCTCGACGCCATCCTCGAAGCGGCCCGCGCGTCGAATGAATTGATGCATTCCATCGCCTCGGAGAGCCGGGAACAAGCCTCCTCGATCGAGGAGGTCAATACGGCCGTGCGGACCATGGACGAGATGACCCAGCACAATGCGGCGCTGGTCGAAGAAATGAATGCGGCAATTGAACAGACTGAAGCCCAGGCCACCGAACTCGACAGGATCGTCGATGTTTTTCATGTCGGGGATGCAAGTTCGCCCGTCATGCCTGCAGCCAGGGCAGAGACTGAAGTGCCCGGCGCCCGGGCGCGGACCAACACCGCTCGACAAGCCTATCTCAGCCAGGGCAATGCAGCACTCGATGTGTCCTGGAGCGAGTTCTAGGCCAATCGGCACGGACGAACAGGCCGCATTGAGGTTCGGATGAACGCCAATGCGGTCTCGTGCCACGCCGCGCGCCTGCGCATGAACGCAAAAAAGCGGCGACCTGCACATTTTTTGTCCGGGAAGCGGCACTGAAATCGATTCCGGAAAAATCCGTACAGTTTTCGGTAAATAGTTTCCCATAGCGTGTGCCGACTGTGGGCCGTTCGGGAATTGTTTCCAGAATGAAGGCCGGGTCCGAACGGGGGAGAACCGCTATGAAGAAAATTGCGCGCTTTCTGGGCAATGTGCGCATGACCACCACCATCCTGGTGCTTGTCATGTTGTCCATCATTGGCTCGATCGCCGCGGTTTCGTCCGCGATCTATTTCAGCCTGCATGCGCAGTCCATGGCGGATAGCAAAGTGCAGCAGGAAACCAATCTGGGCGTGGCCGCCACCATCCTGGAGCGTCGCATTTCCGGTTCCGTGCTGACCTGGAATGAAGAGGGCGCCATCGCCTCCTTCCAGAGCTGGGCGATCCCGCCCTTCTACGATAGCGAAGTGATCGATTCGGTCACTCGCGTCACCAAACAGGACGCGGCCATCTACGTCACGGACTCGGCGACCGGGGACATGGTTGCCAAGACGACCAGCCTGATGGCGGATGCGGAGACCCGTGCTGTGGGTGGAACGCTGGCAGGCGATAGCGATGCTGTCACCCGGCTCAATGCCGGGGAGATGGTGCAGGGCGCCATCAATGTTGATGGGGTCGAATATTATGCAGCCCTGCAGCCGATCCAGAAGACCAACGGCGAGGTCATGGGCGCCATTTTCGTGGGTACGCCCATGAGCAATGTGGAAGCGGCGGCCAATTCGGTCCTGGGCTTGATCGGCCTGGTGGGCGGCGCGGCCACCGCCGTGTTCGGCGTCATCGGCTTTATCGCGTCCCGGCTCATCACCAAACCCATTCCGAACCTGGCCGCAACCATGGACGTGGTGGCCCAAGGCAATTACGACATCGAGGTACCCTATACCGACAAGGGCAATGAAGTGGGCGCCATGGCGCGTGCCGTGGAAGTGTTCCGCGAGAATGGCCTGCGGGTCAGCCAGATGACCGAGGCCGAGGCTGCCCGCATTGTCGCTGACGAGGAAAAGCGCCGTCAGATGATGACCGAATTGCAGGCCGCGTTCGGTGAAGTGGTGGATGCTGCCGTCGCGGGCGACTTTACCAAGCGCGTGCATGCCCAGTTCCCCGATGCCGAGCTCAACAGCCTGGCCGGCAGCGTCAACAATCTGGTCGAGACCTTCGATCGCAGCGTTGCCGAAGTGGGCGAGGTGCTCGGCGCCATGGCCGATACGGACCTGACCAAGCGCATGACCGGCGAGTATGAGGGCGCCTTTGCCAAGCTCAAGTCCGATATCAATGCGGTGGGCGACAAGCTGACCGAAGTGGTCAAGCAGCTGCGCCGGACCTCCGGCTCGCTCAAATCGGCGACCGGGGAAATCCTCTCGGGTGCCAATGACCTTTCCGAACGCACCACCAAGCAGGCAGCGACCATCGAGGAAACCTCGGCTGCCATGGAACAGCTGGCCTCGACCGTTCTGGCTAATGCCGAACGCGCCAAGAATGCCAGCGCCAGCGCTTCCAAGGTGACCCGGACCGCCGAGGAAGGCGGCCAGGTGATGGATGCGGCCAATGAAGCCATGGAGCGGATCATCGCCTCCTCGGCCAAGATTTCCAACATCATCGGCATGATCGACGATATCGCCTTCCAGACCAACCTTCTTGCACTCAATGCCTCCGTGGAGGCAGCGCGCGCCGGCGATGCCGGCAAGGGCTTTGCCGTGGTGGCGGTGGAAGTGCGGCGCCTGGCGCAGAGCGCGGCCAGCGCATCTTCCGATGTGAAGGCGCTGATCGAGCAGTCGAGCGGCGAGGTGACCACCGGCTCCAAGCTGGTCGGCGAGGCCGCCGGCAAGCTCACCAGCATGCTTGAGGCCATTCGCGAAAACACCCAGTCGCTGGAAGCCATTGCCCGCGACAGCGCGGAACAGGCGACCTCCATCGAGGAAGTGACCGCAGCGGTGCGGACCATGGACGAGATGACCCAGCACAATGCGGCACTGGTGGAAGAGACCAATGCGGCCATCGAGCAGACCGAGGCCCAGGCCAGCGAGCTCGACCGGATCGTGGAGATCTTTGCCATTGAAGGGGGTGATGCAGACCGGGTCAGCCCTCCGATGTCTGCACCGCGCCGCGACAGCTCCCGTCCCGCCACCCCGACCCAGAAGGCCGCCAAGGTCTATCTCAGCCAGGGCAATGCGGCCATTGCGGCCGATTGGGACGAATTTTAAACCACTCGCATTGAACAATATAAGCGGCCCGCCCAGTGCGGGCCGCAAACATTTGTTATCCTCAATAATCGATTAAGCCCATTCCTCTAGGATATTTCCCAATAGAGGCGCCGGTTCCGCGGGGGAACCGGACCTATATCCATAAGGGCCTGGCACATGGGTAAAACAATCAAGCGCTTCCTGGGCAATATCAAAATGACCACGACCGTTGCAGCATTGGTCATCTGCACGGTACTCGTTTCGGTGAGTTGTGTGTCCGTTGGCATTTATCTGAGCCTGACCGCATCGATCTCGGACTCGGCGATGACGCAACAGGTCGCCAATCTGAAGGCTGCGGCGACGATCCTTGAATCGAATTTGCCGGGAACGGAGGTGAGCTGGGCCGAGGACGGCGATCTTGCCTCTGTGCAGGTCTGGAGCATGCCGCGGCGTTTCATTGATCATGCTCTGGTGGATTCCATCGCCAGGGTGACGGGAGAGCAGGCGACTATCTTTGGGTGGGACGAAGCTGCGCAGGATTTCGTGCGCATGACGACCACGATCGAGGACGCAGCCGGCGAGCGGGTCGTGGGGACACCGCTGGGGCGTGGTGGGGCGGTGTTTGCCAAGATAATGAACCAGGAGGCTTTCTTTGGCGAAGCCAATATCTTGGGCCAAGCCTATTTCACGGCCTATTATCCAATGGTGGACAAGGACAGCAACGTTACTGGCATCTTGTTCGTGGGTGGTGAAAAGGCAGCATTCGAAGAGACGATCTACGCGGCGCTCAATGTTCTTCTGGTTGTCGGCCTGATTGTGCTGGTCGGACTGGGCGCTGTGGGCTATGCGCTGTCGCGGTTGATGATGTCGCCCATCCCGAAGCTGGCCGGCACGATGGATGTTGTGGCCCAGGGCAATTACGATATCGACGTGCCTTTTACCGACAAGGGCAATGAAGTGGGCGCCATGGCGCGCGCCGTCGAGGTCTTCCGCGAAAACGGCCTCAAGGTCAGCCAGATGACCGATGAGGAACGCGCAGCGTCCGAGCGCCGGCGTATCGAGCGCACCGACATGATGGTCGCCCTGCAGGCAGCCTTCGGTGAAGTGGTGGATGCAGCGATCGCGGGCGACTTCACCAAGCGCGTGCATGCGCAGTTTCCGGATGCCGAACTCAATGGCCTGGCCGGCAGCGTCAACAGACTGGTGGAAACAGTCGAGCGCGGCTTGAGCGAAACTGGCCAGGTGCTTGCCGGACTGGCCGAGGCCGATCTTAGCAAGCGCATGGAAGGGGAGTATCAGGGCGCCTTTGCCAAGCTCAAGGCCGATACCAACGCGGTGGCCGAAAAGCTCAGCAAGGTGATCGGCGAGGTGCGTGTCACCTCGCGCGCCCTCAAGGTCGCCACTGGCGAGATCCTTTCGGGCGCCAACGATCTTTCGGAACGCACCACCAAGCAGGCAGCGACCATCGAGGAAACGTCCGCGGCCATGGAACAGCTCGCTGGCACCGTGGCCGAAAATGCCCGCATGGCAGAGAACGCCAATCAGACGGCAATGACTGTTTCCGCCGATGCCGCGCGCAATGGCGAAGTCATGGACAAGGCCAATGCAGCGATGGAGCGGATCACGCAGTCCTCGGCCAAGATATCCAATATTATCGGCATGATCGACGACATCGCCTTCCAGACCAATCTGCTGGCGCTCAATGCCTCGGTGGAAGCGGCACGCGCCGGCGAGGCGGGCAAGGGCTTTGCCGTGGTGGCCGTGGAAGTGCGCCGCCTGGCCCAGAGCGCAGCGGAGGCCTCCTCGGAGGTCAAGGCTTTGATCGAGGCCAGTGCCAACGAGGTCAAATCCGGATCGGATCTGGTCTCCAGCGCGGCCACGCAACTGCGCGACATGCTTGGCGCGGTCAACAAAAACGCGGGGCTGATGGAGGCCATTGCCAAGGCCAGCCAGACGCAGGCGTCGGCGATCGATGAAGTCAGCGTTGCCGTTCGGACGCTGGACGAGATGACCCAGCACAATGCTGCATTGGTGGAAGAGACCAACGCGGCCATCGAGCAGACCGAGGCCCAGGCCAGTGAACTCGACCGGATCGTCGCGGTGTTCAAGACCGGTGCTGCCGAAGACGCGGTCAGTCTGGCGCCGGTTGTGCGCAAGGCGGTGCGGCCCGCCACCCCGCAACAAACTCCGGTCAGGAACGTGCAGCAGGCGGCCAGCGCCTTACTTAGCCAGGGCAATGCCGCCATTTCGGCTGACTGGGACGAATTCTAGCACCGCCCACCTCGATCTGACCGCGGCCGGTGTCCAGAAATGGACACCGGCCGTTCTGTTTCCGGAAATATTATTTCATTCAGCGGGCAGGATCGCGATCGCCCTTGACGTCCTTATTGGTATATTTCCGTATTATAGTGCTGTCTTCCGTCGGACTGTTCGATTTCTGTAGTATATCGTGCTCCGATGTCCCAAAATACGGTAAGTCACTAAATTTGAGTGGATGATCTTGTTAACATTCCGGTCGCAGCCTTGAAGTCGAAACCACCCTGTGCGGTTCGGGTGGCGGGGTTTGAGAGGCAGGCATGGTTGAGATCTCCTTTGGCAGAAGCCATCGTGATAATGCGGCGAAGGTTGCGGCTATCTCGCGCAGCCAGGCGGTGATCGAATTCGCCCTCGATGGCACGATCATCACGGCCAATGAGAACTTCCTTGATGCAATGGGCTATGGGCTGGATGAGGTCGCGGGCCGGCACCATTCCATGTTCTGCGACCCGGACTATGCCGGGAGCGCGGAGTACAGGAGCTTCTGGGCCGATCTGGCGGAGGGAAAGCCCAAGTCGGCAGCCTTTCAGCGCTTTGGCAAGGGCGGGCGGGAAGTCTGGATCCAGGCCAGCTACAATCCGGTGTTCGATCCTGCGGGCCGGCCGGTCAAGGTTATCAAGTTTGCCACCGACATTACCGAGCAAACACAGCGCTCGGCCGATCTGGCGGCGCAAATCGCGGCTATTTCCCGGGTGCAGGCGGTGATTGCCTTCAACCTCGATGGCACCATCATTGAGGCAAACGAGAATTTTCTGGCCACCGTCGGTTACCGGCTGGACGAGATCGTGGGCCAGCACCATTCCATGTTCTGCGATCCCGAATATGCCCGATCGGAGGATTACCGGCAGTTCTGGCAGCGGCTGAGGAGCGGCCAGTTCGAAGCAGCCGAGTTCCAGCGCTTTGGCAAGGGCGGGCGGGAAGTCTGGATCCAGGCCAGTTACAATCCGATCCTTGATGCAGCCGGGCGCCCGGTCAAAGTCATCAAATTCGCCACCGATATCACCGAACGCAAGCGCGCCGAGGGCATCATCGCCCAATTGACCTCCAGTCTGGCGCGTATGGCCAAGGGTGACCTGGGCGGCCGTATCGACCAGCAGTTCACCGGGCAATATGAGCAGCTCCGCCAGGCGTTCAACTCATCGCTTGGGCAGCTTGAGGATATTGTCTCGGGGCTGCGCCAGGCCTCGGGCACGTTGCGGGTCGCGACGGCCGAAATCCTGTCGGGGGCCAATGATTTGTCGGGCCGCACCACCAAGCAGGCGGCTACGATCGAAGAAACCTCGGCAGCCGTGGAGCAGTTGGCGAGCGCGGTGGCGGACAATGCCAAACGCGCGTCAACGGCGAGCGACAAGGCACGCGCAGTGTCGCAGAACGCGACCCAGGGTGGCGCGGTGATGCATGATGCGACCCTGGCCATGACGGCAATCGAAAGCTCCTCGGGCAAGATCTCCAACATCATCGGCATGATCGACGACATCGCCTTCCAGACCAATCTGCTGGCGCTCAACGCCTCGGTGGAAGCAGCCCGGGCAGGCGAGGCAGGCAAGGGTTTTGCCGTGGTGGCCGTGGAAGTACGGCGCCTGGCGCAGAGCGCAGCAGAAGCTTCCTCCGAGGTTAAACAATTGATCGAAGCCAGCGCCGGCGAAGTGCGCACCGGCGCGCAATTGGTCAACCGGGCGGCCGAACGCCTGCAGGATATCCTGGCTGGCGCGGAGGAAAGCGCGGTCCTGATCGATGATATCGCAACGACCAATCGCGATCAGTCCGGCGCTCTGGAGGAGGTGGCGGTCGCAGTGCGGCAGATGGATGAGATGACCCAGCACAATGCCGCGCTGGTGGAACAGACCAATGCGGCCATCGAACAGGCCGAGGCGCAGGCTGCTGAACTGGACCGTATTGTCGAGGTGTTCCGCTCCACAGAGTCCGACCGCGAGGCCGCCTCGGTTTCGGTGCGACCACGGCTCAAGGCGGTTCCCAAATCTGCCGGCAATGCGGCTCTCGCCAACGATTGGCAGCAGTTCTAGCGCGCTGAGCCGGATGCTGACGCAGGCTGACAGTGGCCGGCGCCAAGAAGGGGGGCGGCAAGCGAGCCGCCTCATTTCACTTTGGAGCACAACATGCAGGTTCTCGAACTTGTCACTTTCCGTCTCAATACCGCAAATGGCGAGGACTTCCTGGCGGCCAACGCGGCCGTCAACGCCTGGGCTTCCCGGCAACCGGGATTTGTCAGCCGCACACTGAGCGAGGGTGAGGGCGGGCAATGGACTGATATGGTCATCTGGGCCAGCGATGCCCATGCCAAGGCGGCGGCCGCAGAAATGAACCAGGTGATGCAGGATTTTCCGGCAATGATGATGATCGATCCGCAAAGCATCGTCATGCAGCACAGCGCCATTCGCATCGTCGCATGACAATCGCGCCAGCCGCACTTGAGCCGATCCTGGCGGGACACTCTCCCGCCATCAGGCAGCTTTGCCAGGACGTTGTCCTCCTCCTCTCCGGCATGGCGGGGCTAAAGGGCAGCGTTAAGCTCGGCTGGCGCTCGGTCAATTTCCGTCATGACACGGTCGGCCTGGTCTGCGCGGTTTTTCCCCATGAAGACCGCGTCGCGCTTTACTTCGAGAATGGCCGGGCGCTTGAGGATCCCGAGGGGCTATTGGCGGGCGATCATCTCAAGAAGGGGCGGTTTCTGAGACTTTATCCGGGCGGGGATTTTCCCGAGGCCGCCATCGCCATGCTGGTAGCCGAAGCCATTGCCCTCCGGCTTTGAAGTTGGCCTAGGTATATTCTGATAGGGGTTTGTTAACCATGATGTTTACCCCGCTGGGGTCTGATGGGCTGGTGAACAGCGCAGACCGGCGAGGGCAGCATGCAGGATACATTTCAGCAAAGGCTCGATTTTCTGGGACTTGGCGAGGATGTCGAGACCCGCATGGCGCCGATTGCGGATCTGGTCGAGCGCCATGTCGAAGGGGCGCTTGAGCGGTTCAATGCGCAAGTATCGCGCGCCCCCAGCGCGGCGCGCTTTCTTTATGGCCGGGACCGGATTGAAGCCAATGGCGAGGGGCTTGCCGAACATTGGCGCGCCATGGCGCGGGGGCAGTTCGATCTTGAATTTGCCCGGGCGGCGCAGCGCATGGGGCTGCGTCACGCACGCATCGGGCTCGAGCCGCGCTGGCATGTGGGGAGCTATGCCAGCCTGGTCGATACGCTGGTCCGGGGCATAATCCAGGACGGCCTAGCCGCAGCGATCAGGTCCCGCAAGGGCGGGCTAAACCTGTTCGGGCGGCCCGATCATGGTATCGCCAACGATGCGGTCGGTGCCATTGCCGAGGGGCTGGCGACGCTGATGGCCGGGGTGCTGCTGGATATCGATCTTAGCCTGTCGGGCTATATCGGCAGGCTGCGCGAGGAGGGGCTCAATGCCGTGGAGGCCCAGCGCCAGCGGCTGCGGCTGGCGGTGGAGAAGGCCGGCAGGACCCTGGAGCTGGCGGCCGAGGGGCAGAAGCCAGACGACAGTGAAACCTCGGATTCGGAGCTTGCACCGCTATATGCCGGGGCCGAGCGGCTGGCCGACCGGGTGATCGCGCTGCTCGCCGACCTCGAGGGGTCGAGCGCGGCCATGCACGGGGTGGCGCAGTCTCTGGCGCAGCACGCTGCCACATTGCTGGCAGCAGATGCAGCGCCGTCGGAGCAGGCCCAGGTGCTCGCCGGGCACCTGGATGGCCAGGCCGGGATTGCCAGGCAGATGGCGGATGCCATTGAGGGGCTGGAGCGGCAGGCCAAGGCCCAGGCGCGGCAACGGGGCGGGCTGCGCAAGGCAGCACGCGTTGCGGAAAGTGCTGCGGCGGCGCTTGGAGCGGAAGCACGGGCCGAGGAAAACCTGGCGGAACAGCTCGATGCACTGCATCTGAGTGCGCAATTGCTGGCGGCTCAGGGGGATGATGAAGGGGTGCGCGCCCTGTCGGCCGGGCTCGGGCGGCTCTCCGGTCAGCTTCGAACCCACCATGCCCGGTCGACCGAGGCGCGTCGGGGTTTGGCGCGTAGCCTGGCCGGTCAGCAGGCCATGCTCGAACGGATGGCTGGCGCCTGTGCCAACGATGCGGCAGGTCTGACTCAAACCGCGCAGGCGGCCCGCAACCAAGCCGCGGCGCTCGCCGACATTGCGAGGGTGGCCCATGGCCTGCACGATGCCTTGGCAGTGGGTGCGGCGCAGAACCGTTCGGCACAGGAGGGGTTGCGGGAGGCGCTGGCGGCGACGGAAGCCTTTGCCGATCTGGTCCGGGTTTTCGACCAGCAAGAGGCAGAGGAACCAGTTGAGATGTTCCCGGCACAGGACCAGGCGGCGCTGGCTGCTCATTGGCACGCCGGATAGGTGGACGCAACCCATTGCCCTTTTGTCTCTTGGCGGGCAAGAAGTCGCCAGCGGAACAGAAAAGGCGATTGGCAAATGGCGCGCATAGGCCTGGTGGCGCACGACGACAAGAAGGACGACCTCTGCCGCTGGGCCGAGGCGCACAAGGATAAGCTCGGCCGGCATGAATTATGGGGTACCGGCACCACCGGCAGCCGGATCACGGCGGCAACGGGGCTCGATGTCCACCTGCTCAAGAGCGGCCCATTGGGCGGGGATCAGCAGCTTGGCGCGATGATCTGCGAAGGGCGGCTGGACGTGCTGGTCTTCTTTATCGATCCGCTCTCGGCCCAGCCGCATGATGTCGATGTCAAGGCGCTCACGCGGCTGGCCACGCTCTATGACGTGCCGCTGGCCAACAACAAATCCACAGCAGACGCCGTGCTCGCGGCGCTTTGAGGGCGCCCAGAAGGTTGATATTGGGGCGCTCTTGTGAGCAGATGCCGCAAAATTGCCCGGATTGAACCGGGCAAACAGGCATTCAGGAAACCGGGGCTCTTTATCAACTTGTCCTCAGACTTCGTCATAGACGTTCGCAACGTCTCGAAACATTTCGGCGGTCTGACCGCTGTCAACAATTGCTCGCTCTCGGTCCGGCGCGGCTCGATCACCGGGCTGATCGGGCCCAATGGCGCGGGCAAGTCGACGCTGTTCAACATGGTGGCCGGCAATATCGTGCCCGATGAGGGCCAGGTGATCTTTGATGGCAAGGACGTCACCGGTCTGCCGCCGCATCAACTTTTTGGCATCGGCATGTTGCGCACCTTCCAGATTGCGCATGAATTTTCGCAAATGACGGCGCTGGAAAACCTGATGATGGTGCCGGGCGATCAGCCGGGCGAGCATTTGCTCCAAACCTGGTTCAGGCCCGGCATGGTCAAGAGCCGCGAGACCGAGGTGCGTAAGAAGGCGCTCGACGTCATCGACTTCCTGAAACTCGGCCATGTGCGCGACGAGCTGGCCGGCAATCTCTCGGGCGGGCAGAAAAAATTGCTCGAACTTGGCCGCACCATGATGGTGGACGCCAAAGTGGTGTTGCTCGATGAGGTGGCTGCGGGCGTCAACAAGACCCTTCTCAACGATCTGGCATCCAATATCGAGCGAATGAACCAAGAGCTGGGCTACACTTTCTTTGTCATCGAGCACGATATGGACCTGATCGGACGGCTCTGCGATCCGGTGATCGTGATGGCGCAGGGCGAAAAGATTGCCGAAGGCCCGATGGCCGAAATCCGTGCCAACCCCGCGATTGTCGAAGCCTATTTCGGCACGCCGGTGGAGGGTGCGTAAATGGCATTGATAGAGCTGAAACACGTCGTCGGCGGATATGGCGGCGCGCCCATTCTCAATGGCGTCAACATGGCCATAGACAAAAGCGACATCGGGGTGATCGTGGGCCCCAATGGCGCGGGCAAGTCGACCACGCTCAAGGCCATATTCGGGCTTTTGAAGGTCACCGGCGGCACCATCGAATTCGGTGGCGAGAATGTCGCAAACTCGCTGCCTGACAAGCTCGTCCCCAAGGGCCTGAGCTTCGTGCCCCAGGAAAAGAACGTCTTCACCTCGATGAGCGTGGAAGAGAATCTTGAAATGGGTGCCTTCACCCGACAGGACGATTTTTCTCAGACCATGGCATGGGTCTACGAGATGTTTCCCGTGCTGGCCGAAAAGCGCCGCCAGCCGGCCGGCGAATTGTCGGGCGGCCAGCGGCAGATGGTGGCCATGGGCCGCGCCCTGATGAGCAAGCCGAGCCTTCTTATGCTCGACGAACCATCGGCGGGCCTCTCGCCGCGCTATGTCATCGAGATTTTCGAGACCATCCAGCGGGTCAACAAGGAGGGCGTGGGCATTCTCATGGTCGAGCAGAATGCGCGCCAGGCACTGGCCTTCGCCAGCAAGGGCTTTGTGCTCGCGGGCGGGCAGAACCGCTATACCGGCACCGGGGCGGAGCTGATCGCCGATCCCGAAGTCGCCAAGTCTTTCCTCGGGGGCTGAGCCGTGACCGAAATCATTTTCTTCATCAATCAGGTGGTCATTTCCGGCCTGGTTCTGGGCTGTATCTATGCGCTGGGGGCCATCGGCATCACGCTGATCTTCGGCATTCTGCGCTTTGCCCATTTTGCTCATTCCGAGCTGATGACGGGCGGTGCCTTCATCGCCTTCCTGCTGGCCTCGGCCTTTGCCGCCTGGGGCATCGTGACACCCATCCCGACCGGTTTCGTGGTGCTGCCGCTCGCCATGGTGCTGGCAGCCATTCTGGCGCTGGGGATCGACAAGGGGTTTTATGCCCCCCTGCGCAAACGCGGCGCCAGGCCGGTGACGCTGCTGATCGCCTCGATCGGCGTGACGCTGATGATCCAGGGTCTGATCCGCCTGTTCTTTGGCGCGGGCTCCTATTCCTTCTTCGAAAACGAGCCCAAGGAAATCTTCCGCATCGACACCTCGGCCATCGGCTCGACCCGACCGCTGGTGATCACCGAGCCGCAGGTGCTGATGATCGTGGTGACGCTGGTTTCCGTCATTGCGCTGCATTTCTTCCTCACCCGCTCGCGGCTGGGCAAGGCGATGCGCGCCATGGCCGACAATGCCGATCTGGCGCAGGTCTCGGGCATCAATACCGCGCTCGTGGTGCGGGTTACCTGGGTGATCGCCGGGGCGCTGGCCTGCATGGCCGGCACCATGCTGGCGCTGGATGTGACGCTGAAGCCCGATCTGGCGTTCAACATCATCCTGCCCATCTTTGCCGCCGCTATCGTGGGTGGCCTCGGCCAGGCCTATGGCGCCATTGCCGGGGGGCTGCTGATCGGCTTTGCCGAAACGCTGGCCGTGTTCAACTGGACCATGCTGTTCCGGCCGCTCAACGCCATCCTGCCCGACTGGCTGCAATTGCCGGCGCAACTGGCGCTGGTGCCCACGGAATACAAGCTGACCGTGGCCTTCGTCATTCTGGTCGTGACATTGCTGGTGCGACCCACCGGTATTTTCAAGGGAGCCTCGTCATGATCCAGCGTTCCCTTGCCCTGTTCGGTGGGTTGTTCGTCCTGATTCTGGTGATCGGCGGGGTGATGGGCCTGCCCTTTACGTCCTCGCGCCTGGTGGAAGCGGCCGCCTATGCGCTGATCGCGCTGGGGCTCAATATCCAGTGGGGCTATGGCGGGCTCTTCAATTTCGGCATCATGGGCTTCCTGATGGTGGGCGGCGCGGCCGTCACCTTCATCTCCTTCCCGGTCAATCCCGAGTTCTGGGGCTCGGATGGTCCCATGATGCTGGGCCGGGCGCTGTTTGCCTTTGCAATCGGCGCGCTGATTGTCTTGGCGGCACGGCAAGCGCATCGCATCGGCATCACCGGCAAGTGGAAAGGCGCGCTGACCGTGCTCGCCTGGTTCGTCGCCTATGTGCTCTATCGCAGC
Source organism: Devosia polycyclovorans (assembly GCF_042181575.1). GTDB lineage: Bacteria > Pseudomonadota > Alphaproteobacteria > Rhizobiales > Devosiaceae > Devosia > Devosia polycyclovorans. The sequence continues at coordinate 705,445 of NZ_CP170082.1, forward strand.
CAGTTCGATCCGGCGGCGGCCTATATCGAAAGCGCCGGTGGCGGCTGGGTCGGGGGGCTGGGCGCCCATCCGGTGCTGGGCTGGCTGTTCGGCGGTGTGCTGGCGGCTGGCATCGCCTATATCGTGGGCAAGATCTGCCTTGGCCTGCGTACCGACTATCTGGCCATTGCCACGATCGGTATTTCCGAAATCATCCGTGCGCTGATCAAGAACATGGACTGGCTGACCCGCGGCACGCTGACCGTCTCACCCATTCCCTGGCCGACGCCGCTGCCGCAGGACTATCAGGCCGGCGGCATGGACATTGCCAGTTCGCTGATCGCTGCCCGCGCCGGCTACCTGGTGCTGGCGCTGGTTGTTCTGGCCATTGTCATGTGGCTGATCAGCCGCGCCTATTCGGGACCGTGGGGCCGGATGATGCGCGCCATTCGCGACAACCACATCGCGGCCTCCTCCATGGGCAAGAATGTCACTGCACGCCAGCTCGAAATCTTCGTCTTCGGCTCGGTGCTGATGGGCATTGGCGGGGCCATGCTGGTCAGCTTCGTGCAAATCTTTGATCCTTCCAGCTACCAGCCGATCAACCACACCTTCCTGATCTGGGTCATGGTCATTGTCGGCGGCGCCGGCAATAATTGGGGCGCGCTGTTCGGTGCGGTCTTGCTCTGGCTGGTCTGGGTGGTGTCCGAACCGCTCTCCAAGGCCGTGTTCGACTTTGTCAGCTATTGGTCGACCAATGCCGGTTGGGGCGCCATTCCCGAAATCGAGGCCCGCTCGGCCCAGATGCGGGTGTTTGTGCTGGGTCTGGTGATCACCATCGCCTTGCGCTTCGCCCCCAGGGGTCTGATCCCGGAAGTGGTCAAGCGCGAGGATGCGCGCGGCTAGCGTCGCGCCGTCATCCAGAGCCATTGCGTGGGCAGCGCGTCATAGCCGCTGCCCATGTCCCTTTCGAGCGAAAGATCGGTCCAGCCAGCCGCTCGATAGGCCGCCTCGAGCGCCTCTGGCGAGGGATAGTTGTAGTATCGGTCCAGCCCGTCGCGTCCTTCGCCTGAACCGCCTTTGAAACTGGCCGCAAAGACACCGCGCCGCCTCAGGGCAATGCGGATGCGGCCCAGAATATCGGGCAGTTCGGCTGAGGGCACGTGCAGCAGGCTGGCACAGGCCCAGACACCGTCATAGGCGGCGTCGGCATCCAGATCTTCAAAGCGCATCACCCGCGCCACTTCCCCGATCCTTTGCTGTGCCTCGGCAACCAGTTCAGGCGTGCCATCCGTGGCGTCGATCTGAAAGCCCTGCGCCCGCTTATGCTCTGCGTCCATGCCATTGCCGCAGCCCAGCTCGAGAATGCGGGCGCCTGTGGGCAGGGCCGCAAGGAAGGTGGTCAATTTTTCGCCGCTTGGCCGCGTTCTATGCTGGGCATAGCGGTCGGCAGTGGCGGCGTAGAAGCGCAATGTTTCGTCGCGTGTCATTCTCGCCTCATGAAAGAGGCCCGGGGTTTGCTCCCGGGCCTCTGAGTTCTCGGAATTTGTGCCCTGCGCGCGCGGCGCTCCCGGGCCTTGTCATCTCAAAACCCTCAACTGGAGGGCTTTGCCGAAGCCGGGCTTCGGACGATGCCAAGTTAGTCGATCAGACCCTTTTCGACGAACGAACCGCCTTCAACGGCCAGTTCGACGATGATGCCGTCCACGTCGCCCACTTCGTCAAAGTCCAGCGCGCCGCCGGCGCCTTCATAGTTGATGTCGGTACCGGCTGCGATCAGTTCCTTGGCCTTGGCCCATTCACCCGGACGGATGATTTCGCCCGGAGCCGAAGCCACGTCACGCAGAGCGGCCGCAAGGCCGTCACGCGAGGCCGAACCGTTCTTCTCAATGGCCAGAGCCATCAGGAAGGCCGCGTCATAGGCCTGCGGGGCATAGGTGGCATTGGCCTGGAAGCTGTCGCTGGCAAAACCATTGTAGATATCGACCGATTCACCGCTCGGTGCACCGGCGCGGGTGGCGATCATGCCTTCAACGGCCGAGGCGTCGATGCCGTTGAGCAGGTCGTCGCCGACCATGCCGTCACCGCCCACATAGGTGGTGAAGTTGCCGCTCTCGACCGCCTGACGCAGAATGGTGTTACCCGAGGCATTGGCATAGGCCAGAACGACCAGGTTCTGGGAAGCGACCAGATTGCCCAGCTCGGCGCGGTAGTCGGCCTTGCCTTCTTCATGGGCCAGGTTCGCCGCCACAGTGCCGCCACCGGCCTCATAGGCTGCAGCCAGCGCATCGGCAAAGCCCTTGCCGTAGTCGTTGTTCACATAGGTGATGGCGATGTCGTTGATGCCCTTGGCCAGCAGCAGATTGGCCAGCTTGACGCCCTGGAGGGCATCGGACGGGGTGGTGCGGTAGACAAGGTCATTGTCTTCCAGCGTGGTCAGGGCCGGAGCCGAAGAGGCCGGCGAGATGAAAACCACATTGCCCGACAGGCCCGAGCCGTTGAACGCACCAATGGTCTCGCCGGTGCACAGGGCACCCACGATGCCAGTGACATTGTCGGTGTTGATCAGGCGGTCGGCAGCGCCGGCAGCGGCAGTGGCATCGCAGGCCCCGTCAGCCGAGAGGATGGTCAGCTCGCCACCCAGAATGCCGCCCTGCTCGTTAATCTGGTTCACGACCAGTTGGGCGCCGGCGAAGATCGGCGGGGTCAGCGATTCGATCGGGCCGGTGAAGCCGCCAATGAAACCGATGGTGGCACCGCTGTCCTGGGCCAGGGCCGGAGCGGCGATGGTCAAGGTGGTGGCGGCAACCGCCAGGGTCAGGGTTTTTTTCAACATGCACGTCCCTCTGTTTCACGTTGCGCGCCGGGTGGCCTTGGTGACCTCACTTCTTGCGGCGCGGCAACAGATTAGGGGGCGCAATGCGCGCCCCGCTGGGAGGGGACTGTTGCACACTCTTGGCTACCGTGTCACCGGGGTTTGCGCGCCAGCTCCAATAGCCGTTGCGGTTGCTTAACGGGCCCGGCGCGGGCAAGACTGTGCTCCTGTCCGCCAGCGCTTGCCAGGAAGCCAGAATGCCCTTTTTTCGCCGTGTCCTTGCTGTTTTGGGCCTTGTCCTGCTGGCGCAGCCGGGCTGGGCGCAGTTCGAGGTGATCGATTCAGCGCAGGACAGTGCCGGGCCTGCTGGCCCGGAAGAAGGCGGGGCAGTGCCGCCTGCGCCAGCGCCGGTTTGTGGTGGCCGGCCCCTTTCCATTGCCCGCATGAGCTGGCCTTCGGCGGCTCTGCTGGCGGAAATCCATGCGCGCATCCTGGCCGCCGAATTCGACTGCGAGGTGCGGGTGGTGCAGGGCGAGCAGGCCACCACCGCTTCCTCGATGGGCTCGATCGGTCAGCCGCAGGTCGCGCCGGAACTGTGGATCAACCGGATCGCCGATCTCTGGAATGGCGCCAGGGAAGGCCAGATGGTGCGCAGCGCGGCGCCCAGCTATGCCACCAGCCAGTTCGAGGGCTGGTACATGCCGGCAGCGCTGGCGGGCAGTTTCAGCGCGGCGCCCACCGCCGCAAGCCTGGCCGAAGCACTGCGGCTGCTAAGCCCGGACGGGGCTGTGCGCTTCATTTCCTGTCCGCTCGACTGGGCCTGCTCGGTTATCAATCGCAATCTGGTTGCAGCGCATGGGCTGAGTGGTTTGGTCGAGATCGTGGAGCCGGCCAACCGGCTGGAAATGGACCGCTTGATTGCCGAGGCGGTCAATCGGCGCGAACCTTTCCTTTTCTATTATTGGCAGCCCAATGCCATTTTGGACCAGCTCGATTTCACCCCCATCGACATGGGTGACTATGACGAAGCTGCGGCGCAATGCCTGGCCGATCGCGATTGTGCTGACCCGCAGCCGTCGGCCTTTCCCAGCGACAGCGTGGTGATTGCGCTGGTGGAGCGGGTCTTTGCCGATACGCCCGAGATCGCGGGCTATTTCCAGCGGGCCAGCCTGCCGCTCGACGAAATGAACGGCCTATTGGCCCAGCTCAATGCGCCCGGTGCCACCATAGAGGCGGTAGCCGACCGCTTCGTGGCAGAAAGAGGCGATTTGTGGCGCGCCTGGATAGACACATCCTTGTGAGGTGCCCGATCTTCTCGATATTTTTTAGACTTGCACCAGTTAAAATTCTACATGTTTGCTTCTTGAGCAAACAAGAAGAGTGGCGGGTTGAGTTTCGTTTCAACGTTCGTTGGTCTATTTTGCAAGAATATCGGCCATAGAATTTCTGTTATTATCCAAATAGCGGGTGATTTGACACACAATTCTGCCATGATTAAGGTTTGCCGCATTCCATAACTGCAGGAGCAGACCTGATGATTTTGAAATCCGGTGGCGTAGCCGCCGCGATCGCTGTTGCCTTTTTGTCCGCTGGCAGCCTCCCGGCCATCGCACAGGATGCCGATGCCGCCCAATGCGGCACTGATCGCACCATCGACATTGCCGAGATGTCCTGGCCCTCCGCCGCAGCCCTGGCGCATATCCATGCGACGATCCTGGAAGAAGGATATGGCTGTGACGTGGAGATCGTTGCCGGCGACACCGTGCCGACCTCATCGTCCATGATGACCCGGGGTACGCCCGCCGTGGCGCCCGAGCTCTGGACCAGCGCCATCGAAGAGCCTTGGGCCGAGGCCATCGAAGAGGGCACCGTCGAGCAGCTCAGCCTTGCTATCACCGATGGCACTGTGGAAGGCTGGTTCATCCCGCAATATGTGGTGGATGAGCATCCCGAGCTGACCACGGCTGAAGCCGTGATTGCACGCCCGGACCTGTTCGCCGATCCAGAGGAGCCCAGCAAGGGGCGTCTCTATTCCTGCCCGCCGGGCTGGGCCTGCGAAATCTCCACCTCGGCCCTGTTCGAAGCTTTCGGCATGGATGAGACCTGGAACCTGTTCTCGCCCGGATCGGGCGGTGCACTCGATGCCTCTATCGCGCGTGCCTTCACCCGCGAAGAGCCAATCCTGTTCTACTATTGGGGCCCGACCTCGATCCTGGGCAAGTTCCCTGCCGTCCAGCTCGAAATCGGTGAAGCCAATCAGGATATCTATGCCTGCAATACCGATCCTGATTGTACCGAACCGCCGCAGGTGACGGCCTACCCGTCCAGCCCTGCCGTGATCGGTGCGGCGGCCTGGGTTTCCGAAGAAGCCCCGGTTGTGGCCGACTACTTTGCCAAGGCGGGTCTGACCAATGCGCAGATCTCCGAGCTGCTGGTCTATGGTGACGAAAACCAGGCTGACGCTGAAGAGACTGCCGAGAACTTCCTCAAGACCAAGCAGGACGTCTGGACCGAATGGGTCCCGGCCGAAGTTGCCGAGAAGGTGCTTGCAGCGATTGGCTAAGACCAGTCCCTGATTTCGCAAATAGCGGTCGGGCCTGATGGCCCGGCCGCTTTGTGCGTTCGATCCCCAAACCAACCCCTTGCTGGCTTCGGGATCGCACGTCGAGATCGTTTCTCTTTGCAAGAAAGAGCAAAAATGTTTCCAGAGATAATCGACACCCGCCCCTGGCGCCGTGCCATTGACGACAGCCTTAACTGGGTGGTGCGCAATTGGAGTGATGAGTTCGAGGCAGTGGCCTATCCACTGCTGATGCTGCTCAACTTTATCGAAGACGTGCTGATCGCCACGCCCTGGTGGCTGATCATGGCCATTCTGGTGGGGATTGCCTGGCTGGCCACGCGGCGCTGGCAATTGCCGGTCATCGTCTTTGTCTCGCTGATCTTTCTGGGCGTAATGGAGCTGTGGGAAGACGCCATGACCACAATGGCGCTGATGATCGCGGCCACGATCACCGCCATTCTCTTCTCCATTCCGCTTGGCGTCTGGATGAGCCGCTCGGCGCGCGTGCGCCAGGTCGTCACGCCGCTGCTCGATCTGATGCAGACCATGCCCAGCTTCGTTTATCTCATCCCCACGGTGATGATTTTCGGTCCGGGCAAGATTCCGGCGCTGATCGCCACGATCGTCTATGCGGCCCCGCCGCTGGTGCGCCTGACCGATCTGGGCCTGCGTTCGGTCGATCCGGCGGTGATGGAAGCCAGCCGGGCCTTTGGCACTACCCCGAGCCAGCGCCTGTTCGGCGTGCAGATTCCGCTCTCGCTGCCCACCATCCTGGCCGGGGTCAACCAGACCACGATGATGGCGCTGGCCATGGTGGTGATTGCCTCGATGATTGGTGCCGGCGGCCTGGGCTACCAGGTGCTGCAGGGCATTGGCCGGCTCGAGGTCAGCCGTGGGCTGTTCGCTGGTCTCGGCATTGTGGTCCTGGCTATTATCTTTGACCGCATCACCCAGTCCTTCGGCAAGCAGCTCCAGGCCAAGATCGGTCTGGCGGAGACCCGCTAACATGAATGAAATCAAGCAAGACACGGATCTCGCCATTCGCATGCGCGGGGTCACCAAGATCTTCGGTGATGATCCGCAAAACGCGCTGGAACTGCTCCGTACGGGCAAGTCCAAAACCGAGGTGCAAGCCGAAACCAACCACGTGGTTGGGCTCGATAATGTCTCACTCGACATTGCCCGCGGCCAGATCTTCGTGGTCATGGGCCTGTCCGGCTCGGGCAAGTCGACCCTGATCCGCCACGTCAACCGGCTGATCGAGCCGACAGCGGGTGAGATCATCGTTGATGGCACCGATGTGCTCAAGATGAGCCTGGAAGAGCTCCGGACCTACCGGCGCAACACCGTGGCCATGGTGTTCCAGAAGTTCGGCCTGTTGCCGCACCGCTCGGTGATCGACAATGTCGCCTATGGCCTGGAAGTGCGCGGCGTGCCCAAGGCCGAGCGGCTGGAGCGGGCTGCCAAGTGGATCGATACGGTAGGGCTGTCGGGCTATGAGCAAAGCCGGCCGCGCCAGCTTTCGGGTGGTCAGCAGCAGCGTGTGGGCCTGGCGCGCGCGCTGGCGCTCGATACCGATATCATCCTGATGGACGAGGCCTTTTCCGCGCTCGATCCGCTGATCCGTTCGGGCATGCAGGACCAGTTGGTGGAACTGCAGAAATCCTTGGGCAAGACGATCCTGTTCATCACCCATGATTTCGACGAGGCCCTCAAGATCGCCGACCGCATTGCGGTGCTCAAGGACGGCGCGGTGCAGCAGGAGGGCAAGCCCGAGGACATCGTGCTCAAGCCCGCCAACGAGCATATCGAGGAGTTCGTGCGCGAGGTGAACAAGGCCCGCGCCATCCATGTTCGCACCATTATGGAAAAGGGCGAGTTCGAGGCCTGCGAATATACCGTTCCGGCCACGGCGCGGTGTGAGGAAGTGCTGCCCTATTTTGCCGAGCACCAATGGGTCGGCGTCACCAATGACGAAGGCCAGCAGATCGGCCGGGTCACCGCCAAGCGTGTCATCGGGGCCCTGGCCCGCTACACGCCGGGGGTGGGCGAGGGCTGATTTAACCCCTCGCTAACCGTCACCAGAGGGGGCGCCCGCGGTGTCATCTGTCTGTCGCAGCATGACCCTAGCGTGGCGCCCTTTTTTGCTCGTGGCGTACCGTTTCCCTTTAATATCAGCTGTTTAGCAATGATTTAGAACTTGCAGGCCATGGTGTCGCCAACGTGACGAACCAGGTGTCCCATGCAGGTCCGCCCCATTTTCGCATCGGTCAACCAGGCTTACGACTGGCTGCGACTGGCTGCAGGCATTCTGGCCTCAGCGCTGTTTACCCTCGCGGTGGCCACCCTGCTCGGTTTTGGCGAGCGGCAGATGACGGCATTGGCCATGGCCGGGTTTGCCATGGCCATTCCTCTGGTGCTGTTTGCCTCGCACCGGATGATGCGCCGGCGCATGGGTGAAGCGCAGGAGGCGATTGCCGAGGCATTGGCCTCCGCCCATCGCGATGCGCTGACCGGCACGTTCACGCGATCCTACTTCCTGGATGAGATGCAACGGTTTGCCCGCCGCGGTTCGCTCTCGGCATTGGGCTATCTGCAGATCGACATGGACAATCTCAAGGTGCTCAATGACGGTGCCGGCCACGCGGCGGGCGATGCGGCTCTGGTGGCACTGGTGCGCGAGATGCAAGCCCTGATGCCGGGGGCCATTATTGGCCGGCTGGGCGGGGATGAGTTCGGCGTGCTGATTCCCGGCCACGACAACAAGCCGGCCTTGTGCCGTCTTGGCGACAGATTGCTGCGTCAGCTCGGGGAGCCGCACACCATTGCGGGCCGGGCGACGCGGCTTTCGGCGACGATCGGCGTGGCGCTGGCGCCGCTCGACAGCGACGACCCCAATGAGCTGATCGCCATTGCGGACCTGGCGCTCTACAAGGGCAAGCAGGCCGGGCGGGGTTGCGTGGTCCCGTTCGATCCGGACATGCTGGGCGATGAACGCCATCGGCGGTTTGTTGAGCGCGAACTGCGCGCCGCCATTCTGATGGATGAGCTGGAACTGCACTATCAGCCGGTCTTTGACAGCCACAGCCTGGAAATCAAATCGCATGAGGCATTGGTGCGCTGGCGCCACCGCGTGCGCGGCATGATGGCGCCGGACAAGTTCATTGCCGTGGCCGAACAGAGCAATCTCATCGACCGGTTGGGCGAGTGGGTGCTGCGCCGGGTCTGCGCCGATCTCAAGCGGATGGACGGACCGGTGGCAGTCAATGTGTCGCCCAAGCAATTGCGGCACCCCGAGTTTTCTGAAAGCTTTGCCGACATTCTGCTCGAATCCGGCACAGCCCCGCAGCGCATCATTGTCGAGATCACCGAGAACGCACCGCTGGCAGCCGGCAGCGTGGAAATGGACAATCTGGTGGCCCTGCGCGCCATGGGCATTCGGGTTGCGGTGGATGATTTCGGGGCCGGCCATGCGAGCCTCCATTACTTGCGGGATTTTGCCTTCGACATCATCAAGATCGATCGCACCTATGTGGCCGAGTTCGAGGCCAATCCGGTCAACGCCATGATCGTTGCAGCGGTCTGCGACATTGCCCGCACGCTCTCGCTGGAAGTGGTTGCCGAGGGTATCGAGACCGAAGAGCAGATGCGCATGCTGATCGATGCCGGTTGCACCGCCTTGCAAGGCTATCACCTGGGACGCCCTGCGGCTCTGACCCGCCCAGACATCATCTGCGCGGCCTGAGCCTTGCGACAGTTCCATGACAGCTTTGCCCGTGCGGCCAGTTGCGCCGCAGGGTGCCGCATGGCTATAACGGGCCCATAGCGCGCCAGCGTCATGCCTGCAGCCGCGGGGGGGAACCCGTGCCACAAGCTGCAGGGGCATAGGGGAGTAACAGGCCTTGGAATTGAAGCGTATCAACGATCACGTCAGCGTGTCGGGGCAAATTCAGCCCGAGGATATCAAAACGCTCAAGGATCTGGGCTTCACCACCATCGTCAACAACCGGCCCGACGGGGAGGCTCCAGACCAGCCGTCCGGCGCCCGGATCGAGGCGGCCGCCAAGGCTGCCGGGCTGACATATCATGCCATTCCGCTGGGCCGTGAAGGGGTGAACCCCGAAATGGTTGCCAATACCAAGGCCGTGCTTGAGGGGAGCGACGGCAAGGTGTTCTGCTTCTGCCGGTCGGGCACACGCTCGACAACGCTCTGGGCCCTGAGCCAGGCCGGCGAGGCCCCCGCCGAAAAGATCATCGCCCAGGCCGCTGAGGCGGGCTATGACATGAGCCATCTGGCCGGATATCTCGGCCAGAAGTGAACCTGAAGTGCCGGCGGTTGGGCGGTCAGCCGCCCATGCTGCCGCACGTTGCTGAGCCGGACCCTCTGGGTCCTTGCCCCCTCCTGCTCGGAATGGACATCGATGCCCATCAAGAAAATTCTCGTCGCCAATCGCAGCGAAATCGCCATTCGGGTGTTTCGCGCCGCCAATGAGCTGGGTCTGAAGACCGTCGCGGCCTATGCCGAAGAAGACAAGCTGGCGCTGCACCGGTTCAAGGCCGACGAAGCCTATCTCATCGGCAAGGGCAAGGGCCCGGTCGAAGCCTATCTGCAGATCGATGAATATATCCGCATCGCCCGGATTTCCGGCGCTGATGCCATCCACCCCGGCTATGGCCTGCTCTCAGAAAGCCCTGAATTCGTTGATGCCTGCGAGGATGCCGGCATCATCTTTATCGGCCCGCGCGCCCAGACCATGCGCGACCTGGGCAACAAGGTTGCCGCCCGCAATATGGCTATCAAGGCCGATGTGCCCGTAGTGCCAGCTACTGACGCCTTGCCCGACGACATGGAGGCGGTCAAGAAGATGGCCGCCGAGATCGGCTATCCGCTCATGCTCAAGGCGAGCTGGGGCGGCGGCGGGCGCGGCATGCGCCGGATCATGGACGAATCCACCTTGGTGGCCGAAGTCTCGGAAGGCAAGCGCGAGGCCAAGGCGGCCTTTGGCAAGGACGAGATGTATCTCGAAAAGCTGATCGAGCGCGCTCGCCATGTCGAGGTGCAGCTGATCGGCGATGATCACGGCAATCTGGTGCATCTGTTCGAGCGCGACTGTTCGGTGCAGCGGCGCAACCAGAAGGTCGTCGAGCGCGCGCCTGCGCCCTATCTCTCCGACGACGTCCGCAAGAGCCTCACCGATGCTGCCGTGCGGCTTGGGCAAGCGGCGAATTATCGTGGCGCCGGCACCGTCGAATTCCTCATGGATGCCGATACCGACAAGTTCTATTTCATCGAGGTCAATCCGCGCATCCAGGTGGAGCATACCGTCACCGAGGAAGTCACGGGCATCGACATCGTCAAGGCGCAGATTCACCTGCTCGACGGTGCGGTCATCGGCACGCCGGAATCGGGTGTGCCGACCCAGGAGAACATCAAGCTCAACGGCAATGCCATCCAGTGCCGGGTCACTACCGAAGACCCGGAACAAAACTTCATTCCCGATTATGGCCGCATCACCGCCTATCGCGGCGCCACCGGCTTTGGCGTGCGGCTCGATGGCGGCACGGCCTATTCGGGCGCGGTCATCACCCGCTACTACGATCCGCTGCTGGAAAAGGTCACCTGCTGGGCACCCAGCGCCGACGAGGCCATTGCCCGCATGCATCGCGCCCTGCGCGAATTCCGTATTCGCGGCGTGGCGACCAACCTGGCCTTCCTTGAAAACATCATCACCCATCCGGATTTCGTCGAGAACCGCTATACCACGCGCTTTATCGACACCACGCCGGACCTGTTCAACTTCAAGCCGCGCAGGGACCGGGCGACCAAGCTGCTGACCTATATCGCCGACGTGACGGTCAACGGGCATCCCGAAGTGCGCGACCGGCCGCGTCCGCCAGCCGATGCCGCTGCGCCGGTCGTGCCTGAATTCCCGGCGCTTTCGGTCATTGAGGGCAGCCGCCAGGTACTGGATCGCGACGGGCCGGCGGGCCTCGCCAAATGGATGAAGGACCAGACGCGGGTCCTGTTTACCGATACCACCATGCGCGACGCGCATCAGTCGCTGCTGGCGACGCGCATGCGCTCATTCGATATCACCCGTATCGCCCAGGCCTATAGCCGCGGGCTGCCGAACCTGTTCTCACTTGAGTGCTGGGGCGGGGCGACGTTTGACGTCTCCATGCGTTTCCTCAATGAGGATCCCTGGGAACGGCTGCGGCAGGTGCGCGAAGGCGCGCCCAATATCCTCACGCAGATGCTGCTGCGCGGCTCCAACGGGGTGGGCTACACCAATTATCCCGACAATATCGTCCAGTTCTTCGTCAAACAGGCGGCCGCTGGTGGCGTCGACATTTTCCGCGTCTTCGATTGCCTCAACTGGGTCGAAAACATGCGCGTCTCGATGGACGCGGTGATCGAGGCCAACAAGGTTTGCGAGGGCGTCGTCTGCTATACCGGGGATATGCTGGACCCCGACCGGTCCAAATATGACCTCAAATACTACGTGGCGCTCGCCAAGGAACTCGAAGCCGCCGGCGCCCATGTGCTGGGTCTCAAGGACATGGCCGGGCTGATGAAGCCAGCGGCCGCCCGCAAGCTGATTGCGACCCTCAAGGAAGAAATCGGCCTGCCCATCCACCTGCACACCCACGACACCTCAGGCGCTGCGGCGGCGACGGTGCTGGCAGCGGTGGACGCCGGGGTCGATGCGGTGGATGCGGCGATGGATGCCCTTTCCGGCACCACCAGCCAGCCGACGCTTGGTTCGCTGGTCGCGGCCATGGCCGACACCGATCGCGATCCGGGGCTCGACGCCAAGGCGATCCGGCAGATCTCGTTCTATTGGGAAGCGGTGCGCACCCAATACCGGGCCTTTGAGAGTGATCTCAAGGGCGGGGCCTCGGAGGTCTATCTGCACGAAATGCCGGGCGGCCAGTTCACCAATCTCAAGGAACAGGCCCGCTCGCTGGGTCTGGAAACCCGTTGGCACGAGGTCGCCCAGACCTATGCCGACGTCAACCAGATGTTCGGCGATATCGTCAAGGTGACCCCGTCGTCCAAGGTCGTCGGCGACATGGCGCTGGCCATGGTGTCGGCCGGCATCACCCGCGCCGATGTCGAGAACCCGGACAAGGACATCGCTTTCCCAGATTCCGTAGTGGGCTTTTTTGCCGGCGATCTGGGTCAGCCGCCCGGCGGTTTCCCGGAAGAGCTGCAGAAGAAGGTGCTCAAGGGCCGCACACCTCTCACCGAGCGGCCCGGCTCCTATCTCAAGCCAACCGATATCGAGGCCGAGCGCAAGAAGGTCTCAGAGGAGCTTGGTGTGGAGATCGATGATTACCGCCTCGCCTCCTATCTGATGTATCCCAAGGTCTATTCGGATTTCGAGAAGACCCAGGATATGTACGGCCCAACCGAAGTCCTGCCCACCCCGACCTATTTCTATGGCCTTCAGGAAGGCGACGAACTGCTGGTCGATATTGAAAAGGGCAAGACGCTGGTCGTCACCTATCAGGGCCGTGCCCCGACCAATGAGAAGGGCGAGGTGCGCTGCTTCTTCGATCTCAACGGCCAGCCGCGCACTATCACCGTGCCGGATCGTCTGAAGGCCGGCGATGTGGTCGTTCGCGCCAAGGCTGCGGCAGGCGATCCCAAGCAGATCGGCGCGCCCATGCCGGGCGTCATCTCGACCCTGGCTGTCAAGCAGGGCCAGGCGGTCAAGGCGGGCGACGTGCTCTGCTCGATCGAAGCCATGAAGATGGAAACCGCCATTCACGCGGAGACCGACGGCACCGTGGCCGAACTGCTGATCAAGCCGGGCGACCAGATCGACGCCAAGGATTTGCTCGTGCGACTGGATTAGGAGCGAACAAGGCCCGGCGTGATCCGGGCCTTGTCTGTTTCAGCTGCGCAAACGGACGCTGATCGTTCCGTCGCTTTCGAGCACCATGAACTCAACAGCGCTCATGCTGTCGCCACCGCTCGCCCGGATGGCTGAAAGGGCTTCGTCCTGGGTCACGCGTTCGCGCTTCATGGCGCCCTCAAGGGCGCAGCCATCTTTTGCCAGTAGCGCCGGTTCACTCCGGACCAGGCTGGCAAATCCGGCGGACCGCACTGAGAAGTAGGTAACGAGGAACTGTGCGCCAATAAGCAGAGCCAGGGCGACCAGTCCCTCGGCCAGGGCAATCGATTCCTGCAAGAGGATCGCCGAGAGCGTAGAACCCAGGGCCACGGTCACGACCAGATCGAAAGCGTTGAGCTTGGCCAGCGTCCGCTTGCCGGATATCCGCAGAAAGAGGACCAAAGCAATATAGGCCAGCGCGCCCACAATCAGCGTGCGCACCAGGCCTTGCGGATTTTGATAGAACATTTCCTGCCAATTCATGACGGGGTAACGCGATACCGGCAGGATGGTTCGCCCAGCGTCGCGCCGGCCGCTTAACTAAGCCGACGCGCCTTTCCATCAACGGTGGGCCCAGATTTTTCAGAACGGGCTTTTACGGGCACCGGCAACCGGCTGACAATCCAACTCACCATCATCGGCACCAGCACCAGATCGTCCAGCCATCCTGCGAACGGGATAAAGTCGGGCACGATATCGATGGGGTTCACCAGATAGAAGGCAGCGAACAACGTCGCCGCCTTGAGGTGGAGCGGGGTCTCGGGCGCCCAGAAAGCCTTCCAGAGCTGGACCACTTCCTTGCGGAACAGGAAAAGGCGGGGGAGGAGCATGTTGATCATGGAAGATAAATGGCGTTGCGCGCCTTTCGTTCAAGGGCACCTTGATCACAATTGCCACAGGCTGATGCGGTCCCATCCCTGGAGCTTGGCCGGTAGCGCGCCGGGACCCGCCGCGGATCACGCAAGCCTGACATTGCGTCCGCCGCGCATGGGGCTTATCTGTTGCGCAAACGCGAGGTGAATTATGGCCGGTCCGGCAGCGCGCAGGCAATCGGTAGGCGTCAATGTGGGTGGCATCATGGTGGGCGGCGGCGCCCCCGTGGTGGTGCAGTCCATGACCAATACGGACACGGCCGATATTGAGGCGACCGTGAAGCAGGTCATGCAGTTGGCCCGCGCCGGCTCGGAAATCGTGCGCATCACCGTCGACCGCGACGAGTCGGCCGCCGCCGTGCCCATCATCCGCGATCGGTTAGCCTTCATGGGCTATGACGTGCCACTGGTTGGCGACTTTCACTATATCGGCCACAAGCTGCTCACAGACCATCCGGCCTGTGCCGAGGCACTGGCGAAATACCGCATCAATCCGGGCAATGTCGGCTTCAAGGCCAAGCGCGATACCCAGTTCGCGACCCTCATCGAGATTGCCAACAAATACGACAAGCCGGTGCGCATCGGGGTCAATTGGGGCTCTCTCGACGAAGAACTGCTGACCAGGCTGATGGACGAGAATGCCGCTTCGTCCCGTCCGATTTCGGCCGCTGCCGTGCAGCGCGAGGCGATCATTCAGTCGGCCTTGCTCTCGGCGGCCCGCGCCGAAGAACTCGGCATGGGCCGGGACAAGATCCTGCTCTCGACCAAGGTGTCGGACGTCCAGCACCTGATTGCGGTCTATCAGGACCTGGCCGCCCGCTGCGATTATGCGCTGCATCTGGGGCTGACCGAAGCGGGCATGGGCTCGAAGGGCATTGTGGCGTCCTCTGCCGCGCTCGGCATTCTCCTGCAGCAGGGGATCGGCGACACCATCCGCATTTCGCTCACCCCCGAACCGGGTGGCGACCGCACGACCGAAGTCAAGGTTGCGCAGGAATTGCTCCAGACCATGGGTTTCCGCCAGTTCCTGCCAGTGGTGGCGGCGTGCCCCGGTTGCGGGCGTACCACATCCACCACCTTCCAGACGCTGGCCAAGGACATCCAGGATCATCTCAACACTTCCATGCCCGAATGGCGCGAGCGCTACCCGGGCGTTGAGACCCTGTCGGTGGCGGTGATGGGTTGCATCGTCAACGGGCCGGGCGAGAGCAAGCACGCCAATATCGGCATTTCCCTGCCCGGCACCGGCGAAACGCCCGCCGCGCCAGTCTTTGTCGATGGCGAGAAGGTCGCGACCCTCAGGGGTGCCGATGTGGCCGATCAGTTCAAGGCAATGGTGGCCGATTATATCGAGCGCAAGTTCGGTTCTGGCAAGCAGAACGCCGCGGAATAGGCTTTCCGGTCCGACGGCGGCTTCCTCTGAGGGTCGCGGCATCGCTCTTCACGCTTTGGTGAGGCTGGAACTCCTTGGGAGATTTCACGATTGGGCCGTCCAAGGGGCGGAGCCAACCGCGATCCAGGAGGAACGAACAATGTCGTTAGCCAAATCCTTGACAAAAACCGCATCCATTGCCTTGGGCTTAAGCCTAGCGAGCATGGCAGCGGCGCAAGCCGCTCAGTCGACCGCATCGCTCAATGTCCGCTCCGGGCCGGGCACCAGTTATGGTGTCGTCGATGTGCTCTATCAGGGCGAAAATGTAGACGTTGAACAATGCCGGTCGGGCTGGTGTCAGATCAGCCATGATGGACCCGATGGCTGGGTGTCGGCGCGCTATCTCACCGATCGTGGTGACAGTGGCGGGCAGCAGAGTTCCGGTTCCAGCGCCGACATCTCAGGCAATGCCCGCGCCACGGCGGCGGTGAATGTGCGTTCTGGGCCGAGCACTGGCTATCGCGCGGTTGATGTGCTCGATCGCGGAGAAAGGGTGCAGGTCGAACGCTGCCAGTCCGGCTGGTGCCGGATCAGCCATAATGGGCCGGATGGCTGGGTGTCAGCCCGCTATCTTAGCAATGCCAGCGGTGGTGGCGGCAACCAGAGCAGCGAGCCGGACATCAATTTCAGCATCAGCACGCCGAACTTCTCTTTCTCGATCGGCAATGGCGGCAGCTTTAACCCGCGTCCCGGCCGGCCCGCTGGAGAGGTCTGCTTTTATGAGCACTTCGATTATCGCGGTGCCAGCTTCTGTGCCAGCCCAGGCGAGGGAGATCCCCGCTTGAGCCGCTTTAACGATCGTATCTCGTCCATTCGGGTGCGGGGCGATGCGCAGGTCCAGGTCTGTGAGGACTTTAACTTCGGCGGCCGCTGCGCCGTGCTGGACCGGAGCCGTTCCTCGCTTGACGGACGCAACAATGATATCATTTCGTCCTATCGCGTGCGCTAATTGCAGTGGCCGTGATGAGCAAAAGGCCAGCCGGGCAACCGGCTGGCCTTTTCGTGTCTGTCAGCCGCGTTCGGCCTGCCATTCGGGTAGCGGAAACAGGCGATCGTAAGCCCAGTTAAAGACCAGCGCATAACCCATGTAAAAGAGCGCGAAGGCCAGATCCATCACCAGGGCCTCCCAGAGCGTGATGCCGAGATAAAGCGCGATGAGCGGCATCAGCATGAGCAGGAGGCCGATCTCGAACAGCACGGCGTGGATGATGCGGGTGATGAAGGACTTCTCCGTCGAGCGCCCAAGGGCCTTCAAGCCATGGTCGAAGCCAAGATTGTAAAGATAGTTCCAGGCCATGGCCACGGTGGCGCTGCCGATGACGATCACGGCGCTGTCCCCACCATGCAGGCCAAAGACCAAGACTCCAAGCGGGGTGGCCAGGAGGATGCCGATGATTTCGAAGGACAGGGCGTGGCGGACACGGTCGGCGGTTGTGCGCATGGAATTCCCCTAGGGGTTCCGGGCCGTCCCGAACGCTGGTCCCGAAATGGGGGAGGCCGTCCTCGCTCGGGCGGGATATAGACCGGCCATCCTGTTCCGGCAAGCCCGGGCTCGCATGTCAGGTGGTCCGGGATTTCAGGGCAAAGACGCCGGCATGCACGGGTGTGTTGCCGCCCATGTCGTCAACATCAAACTGGGCCAGGAGGTCGAGGCGGTTAAGGGGCAGTGTTGGCCGGAAGGGGTCGCCCACCAGCACATCGGCCTCGCGCTCGAGCGCAGCTTCAAGCAAAGGCAGGCTCCGCGACACCACCATCGCATCGTAGAACACGTCACCGGCCAGGACGATATCGGTGTCCGGCCAGTCCGGTTCGGTCCAGAGGTGAAGCCTTGCGCCGTTGGCCACGGCATTGAGCTTGATCGCCGCCGGGGCGATGGGATCGCTCTCGATGGCCCAGACATGGGCGGCGCCCGCCCGCATCGCCGCAATGCCGACCAGACCCGAGCCGGCCCCGAAATCGAGCACGGTCTTGCCAGCGACCGTTTTGGGATGATCATGCAGATAAAGTGCCAGCGCCGCGCCGCCGCCCCAGGCATAGGCCCAATAGGGCGGGGCTTCGTCCAGACCCTCGCTGGCCAACCAGCCGATCAGGCCGGATTGCGGCGTGGGCGTATGCAGGGATATATCGGGCCGGAAGGGCAGGGCGCGCAGGGGCATGCGCTCGCGGATGAAGCGTTCGGCGCGTTGGGTCAGCCCGGCAATTGGCACGCATCCACCCATTTGCCGCCGCACAGCTCGGCGAGGCGCTCGACGGTCAGTTTTACCGAGGAATGCGTGTCGCCGGCCGCCGGGATCACCAGATCATAAATCCTGAGCGAGGTATCGAGAAAAATCGGCAGCGGCGCCGGCAGGCCGAAGGGGCAGACCCCGCCCACCTGATGGCTGGTGAGGCGCAATACATCCTCGGCGCCAAGCATGCGCGGGCGTCCACCGAAGGCGGCCTTGGACTTCTGATTGTCGAGCCGCGCATCGCCGCGCGTCAACAGCAGGAATTCATCGCCGTTGACCCTGATACAGAGCGTCTTGGCGATCTGCCCCGGTTCGACGCCATGCACCGCGGCGGCCAGCTGCACCGTGGCCGTGGAATCGGTGGTAACGATGACCGAGAGGTCAGGCGCGCGGGCGGCCAGGTCGGTGCGGACAGTGTCTAGGCTCATGAATTGGTCCCGTCGGGCAAGCGTCAAAGGGTCGGTGGCGCTGGAGGCGGGAACCGCCTAGAACAGCTTGGCCAATTTTTCCTCATACTGGGCCCGCATCTTGTAGTGGATTGGCGTCCTGAGTGCGCGCTGCATGAATTCGGGTTCGAGGTCACGGTGCTTTTCCAATGCCAGCAATTGGCTCACGCTGATGCGGTCGCCCTCGAACATTCTGTGCCGCACCGGCTCTCCGGCATGCACCGGGCCGGGCTCAATCACGCGGCAATAGGCGCCCGGACGCCCAGCGTCGAAGAATTGTTTGACCCATGCAGGACTGCCCATGCGCGCGGCAAAGGTCGCGCAGGGGGTGCGATGCGAGGTGACTTCGAGCAGGACTTCGTCGATCTCAAATCGGTCGCCGACGGCCACGCTGCGTCCCTCTACTCCGCCAATGGTGAGATTTTCGCCGAATGTGCCGGGCGTAAGGTCGCGCTCAAGTGCCTTGCGCCAAAAGTCGTAGTCGTCGGCGAAGTAGATATAGACCGCCTGGTCGACCCCGCCATGATGCTTGCGATTGATGATGGCGTCGCCGGCAAGGCCCTGTTTGGTGATTTCGACCTGCTGGTCCTCGCCAACCGGCTCCTTATAGATGCCGGTCATGGCCGATTTGGCCGGTATGGGCCGGGGCTGGCCGATATTGACGCTTTGCACAATGGCCATGATCCTAGTTCTCCCGGCTGGCAAAATAGCGGGCGGTGGTGCGCAGCCCGTCCGCCCGGGGTCCAAACGTTCGAAGCGCGGAAATGGCTTCATTGACGGTTTCGGCGAGCATGGCGCGCGCGCCATCCAGGCCCAGCCGGGCCACCACGGTCTGCTTGCCGAGCGCCGCATCCTTGCCGGTGGCCTTGCCCATGGCCTCGGGGGTCGCGGTCACATCGAGAATATCGTCGGCCAGTTGGAAGGCCCGTCCGGCCGCTTCGGCATAGGCGGTCAGGGCCGAGAGCGCCCTGGGGTCGGCACCCCCCAGAATGGCGCCCATGCGCACCGCGGCGCGGATCAGGGCTCCGGTCTTCATTGATTGCATGGTGGCGATATCGGTCTCGCTGAAGCCACCCTGCTCCCCTTCGATATCGCGCATCTGGCCACCCACCATGCCGCCCACGCCGCTGCCCGCGGCAAGTTCTGCCACCAGCCGGATCCTCACCTCGGGCTCGGCGTGGCAGGCCGGTTCGGCAAGGACCGCAAAGGCATGGGTCAACAAAGCGTCTCCGGCCAGGATAGCGGTGGCCTCGTCATAGGCCTTGTGCACTGTGGGGCGGCCGCGCCGTAGATCATCGTCGTCCATGGCCGGCAAATCGTCATGGATCAGCGAATAGCAATGGATCATTTCGACCGCCATGCCGGCCAGAAGGCTCTTTTCGCGCGGCACGGAGAAAATGGCGGCAGCCTGTCGCAACAATAGCGGGCGCAGGCGTTTGCCGCCTTCCAGGCTGCCATGGCGCATGGCCAGAATGACCCGATCAGCCGCCGGTCCGGGGCCGGAAAGCCGCGCGCCGGAAAGAAAATCTGACAGCCCGGCTTCGATGGCCCGGGCACAATCGGCGCTGTCGGCGGCAAAGTCATACATGGTGCTGTTGCTAGCGGTTTGGATCAGGGGCGGCAAGGGGGTGAAAGGGCTTGGCCAGCAAGGTCTTGATCGCTACACACGCCAGCATGGCCCGGCCCAAGAAGACCATCTGGCACTATCTCCGCATACCGCTCGGCATCCTTGCTGTGCTGATTGCCATTCCCCTGGTTCTGACGCCGCTGTATTTGGTGGTCCAGCCGGTTTCGGTGCCCATGTTGACACGCCTGCTCACCGGCCAGCCGGTCACGCGGGAATGGCGCGATATCGATGACCTGTCCGATCGCCTCAAGGCTTCGGTGATCCTCTCCGAAGATGGGCAGTTCTGCCGTCACTGGGGCGTCGATGTGGCGGCTTTGCGCATCGAGGTCGACAATTATCTGGCCGGTCGGGAGGCCCGTGGCGCCTCGACGCTGACCATGCAGGTGGCGCGCAATCTGTTTCTGTGGAACCAGCAGAGCGCCATCCGCAAGGCGCTCGAAGTGCCCCTGGCTTTCTATATCGACCTGATCCTGCCCAAACAGCGGATCATGGAAATCTATCTCAACATTGCCGAGTGGGGACCCGAGGGCGAATTTGGCGCCGCCGCCGGGTCGCTGCGGGCCTTTGGACGCGAACCGCAAAATCTCGACTGGCAGACGGCGAGCCTTCTGGCCGTCACCCTGCCCAACCCGATCCTGCGCAATCCGGCCCGGCCCAATGCCGGTCTCATGCGCCTTGCCGGCATTGTCGAGAACCGGGCCCGCCAATATGGCGAGCGCGCGGCCTGTGTCGGCAAGGACGGACGGCTGGCGCTATGATGGTTGCAAGACTCGGTTTTGTGGGCGCTTTGCGGTGCAAATCCCTCTAGCCAAGCCGCGCATTCTGCTCTATAGACCCCACCAATCCTGACAGAGAGACCTCTCTGGGCCGCTTCCGGCGGCACAATGAATTTGAATTCGGAGTACCGACCATGGCTGTGCCAAAACGCAAGACCTCGCCGATGAAGCGCGGTTTCCGCCGTTCGCACGACGCGATTGCCAACCCGTCCTATGTCGAAGACAAGGATTCGGGCGAACTGCGTCGTCCGCATCACGTGGATCTCAAGAGCGGCATGTATCGCGGCCGTCAGATCCTCGCGGCAAAGAAGTAAGCCGAAAGGCGAGCAAGCGCTGATGCGCGTTTTCTGATATTTCGACGGCCGGCCCCCACAAAGGGTCGGCCGTTTTGTTTTTTTCTGCCGCAACAGGACGCGGCCAAACCGGGAGCCAGGGGCAAGCATGAGCACGCGCGTTGAATCGGATACCATGGGCCAGATCGAGGTTCCGAGTGACAAATATTATGGCGCGCAGACCGCCCGAAGCCTCCAGAACTTCGATATCGGCGGGGAAAAGATGCCCACCGAAATCGTCACTGCATTCGGCATCCTGAAGAAAGCCGCCGCGCTGGCCAATCACAAGCTGGGGCTGATGGATGAGGCCACCCGCGACCTGGTTGTTGCCGCGGCCGATGAAGTGATTTCGGGCAAGCTGGCCGATCATTTCCCGCTGGTGGTGTGGCAGACCGGCTCGGGCACCCAGTCCAACATGAATGTCAACGAGGTCATCTCCAACCGCGCCATTGAAATGGCCGGCGGCACCATGGGTTCGAAAAAACCCGTGCACCCCAATGACCATGTCAATATGAGCCAATCGTCCAACGACACCTATCCCACCGCCATGCATATTGCGGCGGTCGAGGCGGTCGAAGGCTATCTCTATGAGCGCGTGCTGCTGCTGCGCGATACGCTCAACGCCAAGTCCGAGGAATATATGGACGTGGTCAAGATTGGCCGCACCCATCTCCAGGATGCGACGCCGCTGACCCTGGGCCAGGAAATTTCGGGCTGGGTGGCGCAGATCGATTATGCGCTCGCCGCCATCAAGGCGACCATGCCGCAGTTGAAGGAACTGGCGCTGGGCGGCACCGCCGTCGGCACGGGCCTTAACGCGCACCCCGACTATGCCGTGACCGTGGCCGAGGAAATCGCCACGCTGACCGGACGGGATTTTGTCACCGGCCCCAACAAGTTCGCACTGCTGGCCGGGCACGATGCCTTTGTCAGCGCTTCAGGCGCGCTCAAGCAACTCGCAGCCGCCTTCATGAAGATCGCCAATGATGTGCGCTGGCTGGCCTCCGGTCCGCGTTCGGGGCTGGGCGAGATCACCATTCCGGAAAATGAGCCGGGATCCTCCATCATGCCGGGCAAGGTCAACCCGACCCAATCGGAAGCCATGACCATGGTCGTGGCCCAGGTGATGGGCAATGATGCGGCCATCGGTTTTGCCGCCAGCCAGGGTAATTTCGAGCTCAACGTGTTCAAGCCCGTCATCGCCTACAACTTCCTGCAGTCGGTGCGCCTCCTGGCCGACGCCGCCAAGTCGTTCAACGACAATTGCGCCGTTGGCATTGCCCCGGACAACAAGCGGATCAAGCAGTTGGTTGACCAGTCACTGATGCTGGTGACTGCGCTCAACCGCAAGATCGGCTACGATAACGCTGCCAAGATCGCCAAGACCGCGCATCGCAATGGCACGACGCTGAAGGAAGAAGCCATCAATCTGGGGCTGCTGACGGCCGAGGAATTCGACGCCGAAGTCAAACCCGAGCAGATGGTCGGGCCACTCAAGCTCAAGGGCTGATCACTCCCTTTTTCGCAGCAGCGCACCCGCAAGGCCGTCCATGGTCGGTGCGGGTGCGCGTTCAGGCTTCTTCGATGCGGTAGTGGATGGGCTTGAAGCTGCCCCCATTGCTCGCCGGGGCGGAACAGGCGGTCAGCCCGATCACGAGGTTCATCCTGGCCCGGAAGCGAATATAGTCGCCCGCCTTGCTGAGCGGGGGCAGCACTTTGAAACGCCCCGTTTCGCCATCCACCGGCACATTCATGAAGCAGTTGAACGCCACAGGGATCGCATCCTCGTCGATGCCCCAAGGCTCCAGCGCGTGATGGAGATTGCCGTGACAGCCCTGATGGGGCGGCTCGTCATCATAGCAGAGCCGGAAGGTTGCTTCGCTACAGGGGGTGAGGAGAAAGTCATGCCGGCCCACCGTGTCTTCGATGATGTCGAGCATCACGTTGGAGCGGTTGGAGTAAAGGCTGTGCCCGGTGGTCAGATAGACCGTCTCGGCATAGTCGAGGGTCCTGCCCGAGGAAATCATTTCGCGCGTATCGGCCAGTGAGATCGCCAGCAGGTCCGCAACCTGGCCACCCATGGGATCGATTACGCTCAGCACCTGGCCGGCAGCCAGCTCGAACGCTCTGCCCGAGCGCGGCGGGATGACGTGTTCGGGCATCAGTGGCGTTCCTTTGCAGCCAGGGGATCGACGGCCGCCGGCTTTGCCGCGCCGCGATGATAGGGACACTGCCAGTCATTCGATACCGCCCGCCCGCTATACTGGCGGGCCTCTGACGTCGAGCCGTGGCGAGCCAGCATCGGATTGAGGCTGCCAGCCAGCTCCATGTCGCGTTCCAGGATCGCGCTGCGCAGTTTTTCGTACCGTTGCTGCTCGCGCAGGGTCTCGAATTGATCGTGCAGGTTGAAGACCATGGTGGGATAGGCAAAGCGTCGCGCCGGGCGGCTGGCGCGCGGGTGCAGGCCGACGACAAAGAACGCCTCATTGCCGAAGCTCAGCGAAAAATGCGGATCATCAGGGTCGGTGCTGACGCGGGGGTCGGGAGGCTGGCCTCGCCAACTGTCCTTTTCCGTCAGGGACTGCACTCTTTGCCAGAGGCAGCTTTCAAACTCGGCCTCATTGAGGTCGAGCGGCCCTTCGAAGATCACGGCATAGCTGGTGAACAGGGTGGGCTGCTGCTTGTAGGCCCAGGCAAAATGCATGAGCTGGTCCTGAATCTCGAGGTCGTTCCAAGCGCTGTCGATGCTGCGGGCAACAAAGGTCTTCAACTGCCCTTTTCCCAGCGCCGACTTGGCGCCGACGCAGGGAAAATCCGGGCCGGAGATGAATTCAGCGAGGGCAGAGCTGGGATCGGGGCGCATGACTGACTTGAGTGCTGATAAACCTGCCAATCAAGCGCTGAAGCAGCCTGCTGTTCCATCACAATCGCCTTGGCCCCGGGTTCACCCCCGCCCGCCGGGGCGCCGTCATTCGCCGCGCACCGCCGCTTCAATCCTGGCGACATCGAGCTTCTTCATCTCCATCATGGCATCGAAGGCCCGCTTGGCCGTCTCGCCGCCCTGAGCCATTGCCTGGGACAAAGCGCGAGGGGTGATTTGCCAGCTTATGCCCCATTTGTCCTTGCACCAGCCGCACATGCTTTCCTCGCCGCCATTGCCGACAATGGCGTTCCAGTAACGGTCGGTTTCCTCCTGGTCCTCGGTGGTGATCTGCATGGAGAATGCCTCCGTGTGCTTGAAGGCCGGGCCACCATTGAGCCCGAGGCAGGGGATGCCCATCACAGTGAATTCAACCGTGAGCACGGCTCCAGCCTTGGTCGAGGGGTTGTCGCTCGGTGCGCGATGAACCCCGGTCACCCGGGTATCGGGAAAGGTGGCTGCATAGAAATTGGCCGCCTCTTCGGCGCCGGTGTCATACCAAATGCAGACGGTGTTCTTGGCGTTGGACATGGGTCGATCCTCCTGTTGCGTGTTCGCCGGATCGGCAGAACTCGGCAGTACGACGATTAACACTGGGTCCATTAGACAGGGCGCGACGTTCTTTGAGAATGGCAGCGTCTTTTGTTGCTCAAAATCCTCTGGCATGGTGCGTGGGCCGAACCGGAGAGCACCCATGAGCGAAACCGTCGTCCTGCCAACCCAGCGCGGCCAGCGGCCACGCAACAATGGCTTCGTCATCCCGCTGCTGGTGCTGCCCTTTTTGATCTACAATGTCGTTGTGTTCCTCCTGTTTGGCGGGAATCCGACCAATTGGGGCGCCGGCCTGTTTTCCATACCCATGCCGTCGGGCATGCCCTGGGCGATCAGCGCAGGGGACTTCCTGCTGGTGATCGGGATCATTCTGTTGTTTTTCGAGGTGCTCAAGTCCACCAATACGGCGCGCTCCTCGATCATCGAGCACATGCTCTCGATGGTGGTGTTTGTTGCCTTCCTCGTCGAGTTCCTGCTGGTCGGCGCGGCTTCGAGCTCAGTCTTTTTCCTGCTTATGGTGATGAGCCTGATCGACGTGGTGGCCGGCTTTACCGTCTCCATCACCAGCGCCAGCCGCGATGTCTCGATGAACTAGGCCAGCCTTTCAGGCGACAACGGTCTTGCGATAGCCCTGCGGCATGCGGCGCTGGGCCAGCCTTGCGGTTTGCCCATAGGCACCCACGGCGCCTTCCGGCGTACCGATGCGGCGGGCGCGCTGGACCGGCATATGCGCACGTGCGGCAATGAGCTGGCTGACAAAGGCGGCCGTGGAAGAGCTGCGCGCCAGCGAGGGACGCGGACCGGATGGCGCCTGTGCCACCGGCAGGCCGGAGGAGACTGTGTCGCTTTGTGCCAGTTCGGACATCGTCTGTACCATTTCGGGCCGCCCTGTGCCGGAATGGCACAGACCTTGCGGCGCTGTACCCCCAAAGGGGCAAGCGCCATGCCAGATGGTAACAGTCTGTTAACGAAATTCGATCCGCAATTGTGATCGGTGCACAGCCTAGTGGGTACAAAGAGGGCCGCTCGTGATGAGCGGCCTTGCAGCTTGGTCGCGTGAAATCAGGGTTCAGAAATTGTCCTTGCCCTTGCGAATAGCTGCAAAAACCTCGGCCGGATCGGCACCCTCAAGGCCATAGTGTTTCGCCAGTTCCGGGGTATCGGCGCGCAGGAAGGGGTTGGCCTTCTTGTCCTCGCCCAGATTGAACGGAATGGTGGGTCGGCCGGCAGCGCGCAGGCTCTCCACCTCGGCCGCGCGGGCCTTGAGGGTTTCATTGTCCGGGTCGATCGAGAGGGCAAATTTGGCGTTGGACTGCGTATATTCGTGCCCGCAATAGACCAGCGTCTCATCCGGCAGTTCGCGCAGGCGCTTCAGGCCTTCCCACATGGGGCCCGGCGCGCCCTCGAACATGCGGCCCACGCCGAGCGAAAAGAGGGCGTCGGCAGAGAACAGATGTCCGCCCTCCTTTTCGTAAAAGACGATATGCCCCAGCGTGTGGCCGGGTGTGGCCATCACCGCAAAGCGGGTTTCCCCCAACTCCAGCCTATCGCCATCGCCCAACAGCTCGTCGAGTCCCTCGATCTTGTCGGCTTCGTCGCGTGGGCCAACCACGCGGGTGCCAAACGCAGACTTGAGTTCGGCAATCGCCTCGACATGGTCGATGTGGTGGTGGGTGATGAAGATGTCGGTCAGGGTCCAGCCGCGCTGGTCGAGCGCTTCACGAATGGGGCCGGCCTCCGGGGCATCGATGGCGGCCGTCCGGCCAGAGGCCTGATCGTGCACCAGATAGCCGAAATTGTCGCTGCGGGCGGCGAATACGTCCACGATCAGGCCCATATCCTGTCTCCTTGAATTTGCAATCTGTCCGCAAGCTAGGGACCGTGGGCAGCAATGACAATGCCGCATTGGACAAGTTCACGGCGCTTTGGCAAGGTCGCGCCATGACCAGCGATGTCGTCCGTCTCATCGATTATTACAAATCCCCGCTCGGGCGCCTGTCACGGGCGCTGGTGCGCGAACACGTCATGGAACTGGCGGGCGATGTGCGGGGCCGGCGCATTCTGGGTCTGGGCTTTGCCACGCCCTATCTGCGGTTTACCCTCAATCGGGCCGAGCGGGTGTTGGCCTTCATGCCCGAGCGCCAGGGCGCTTCGGCCTGGCCGCGCGAAGGTCCCTCGCACACCGTGCTCTGCGACCCCTTGGAGATGCCGTTGACCGACGCGGCCATCGATCTCACCGTCGCCATCCACGCGCTTGAACATGTGGCCGATGCCGAAGAGCTGATGCGCGAACTTTGGCGCATCACCGCTCCCAATGGCCATTTGCTGCTGGTGGTGCCGCGGCGCAGGGGTATCTGGGCGCAGCGCGACAACACGCCGTTTGGCCAGGGCAATCCTTATTCGGGCGGCCAGCTCGACAAGCTGTTGCGCGACCATAGTTTCGTGCCGGAGGCTTGGCGCGACGCGCTTTTCCTTCCGCCGTTCCAGTCCCGCATCGTGCTTAGATATCCGCGCTTTTTCGAGCGCTTCGGGCGCATGCTGGGTCCCGCCATGAGCGGGGTCATCTGTATCCGCGCCCGGAAGGAAGCGTTTCCTGCCGTGCCCCGCCGCAAGCGGGCCGCGCGCTATGTGCGCGTTCCGGGCATGAGTACGGCCACGGCACGCAGCGGGTAGGGGTTGATCGCGGCCAGGCCTATCCTCTCAAACCGATCAAGGCTTCGACTACCGCCTTGCCATCGTCGCTGTGCCACTCTGCCGGTCCCTGCAGCACCGCAAGTTCACAGCCCTCCGGATCAAGTAGCAGGGTTGCCGGCAGGCCGATGGCCACCGCCTCGCGCTTGAGGCGTTCAAAAGCGGCAAATGTATTGTCGGCATAAAGCGGCAGGTTTTCGAACTGCCCTTCATCGAGAAAGTCCTGCGCTTTTTCCAGCCCGCTCTCGCCGATATCGAGATTGATCGGCAGGACCATGAACCGGTCCGAATTATATTGGGTGGCAATGGCGTCGAGCGCCGGCATCTCCTCGCGGCACGGCACGCACCAGCTCGCCCAGAAATTGACCAGCAGGGCCTTGCCGGCAAAATCGGCGACGCTCATCTGCCTGCCCGCCGCATCACGGAACCCCATATCGGCATAGCCGCGTCCGTCACCGGTGCCATTGAGCGCGGCCAGTTCGCCCACGGCCGCCGCGTCGATGATCTGCGCCTGCGCCTGCTGCGCTGGGCATTCATTGGCCGTCCCGGCATTGCCCAGCATCAGCCATGCCGCTATAGACCCAGCAACAACGATCACCCCCACCGCCACGGGCAGTGCCCAGGAAAGCGCGGATCGGGGGCCATTTGAGCGGGTATTTTCCATGGTGTCTCCGTCGGACAAGGCTCTGAGCAACAAGATGTGGGGCGGCCGCTTCGCCGAAGCGCCCGATGCCATCATGGAGGAAATCAACGCCTCCATCGGCTTCGACCAGCGTCTCTACCGCCAGGATATTGCCGGATCGAAGGCCCATGCCACAATGCTTGCCGCGACGGGCATTCTGACGCAGATCGATCGCGACGCTATCCTTGCCGGTCTAGACGAGGTGCTCGGCGAAATCGAGGGCGGCAGTTTCAAATTCTCGCGGGCGCTCGAAGACATCCATATGAATGTTGAAAGCCGGTTGCGCGAAAAGATCGGCGACGCTGCCGGGCGCCTCCACACCGCGCGTTCCCGCAACGACCAGGTGGCCACCGATTTCAAGCTCTATGTGCGCGACTATATCGACACCCTGATCGGCCAGATCAGAGGCCTGCAGCTGGCGCTCGTGACCCGCGCCGAGGAAGAAGCCGAGACCATCCTGCCCGGCTTCACCCATCTGCAGAACGCCCAGCCGGTGACCTTCGGCCACCATCTGCTCGCCTATGTCGAGATGCTGGGCCGCGATGCCGGCCGGCTTACCGATGCGCGCACCCGCCTCAACGAAAGTCCGCTCGGCTCGGCGGCCCTGGCCGGTACCCCCTATCCGATCGATCGCGACATGACCGCAGCTGCACTCGGCTTTGACCGGCCGACAGCCAACTCGCTCGATGCCGTCTCGGACCGTGACTTCATTCTTGAAACGCTGGCAGCCGCTTCCATTTGCGCCATGCATTTGAGCCGCTTTGCCGAGGAAATGGTGATCTGGTCTTCGGCCCAGTTCGGCTTCATCAAGCTTTCCGACAAGTTCACCACCGGCTCCTCGATCATGCCGCAAAAGCGCAATCCGGATGCCGCTGAGTTGGTGCGCGCCAAGATCGGGCGCATTCTGGGAGCGCTCAACTCCCTGCTCGTGGTCATGAAGGGCCTGCCACTGGCCTATTCCAAGGACATGCAGGAAGACAAGGAAGTCGCCTTCGACGCCCTCGACGCCCTTTCGCTGTCCCTCGCCGCCATGACCGGCATGGTCAGCGACATGCAGCCCAATCGCGACAGGATGCACGCCTCCGCCTCGGCCGGTTTCTCGACTGCCACCGATGTTGCCGACTGGCTGGTGCGCGAATTGAACATCCCCTTCCGCGATGCCCACCACATCACCGGGCAGGTCGTGTCGCTGGCCGAGCAGAAGGGCTGCGGGCTCGAAGGCCTCACCATCGAGGATTTCAAGCAGATCGATCACCGCATCGACAGCCGCATCCATAAGGTGCTGACCGTCGAGGCCTCTGTCGCCGCCCGCGCTTCCTATGGCGGCACGGCACCGGCCAATGTGTTGGCGCAAGCCGCACGCTGGAAGAGCGCCCTCACGGGCGAGACGCACGAGCCGCGTCCGCTCAAGACAAAAAAGCATAGCGGTCATGGTGACGGCGGTATTGCATAATCCTGCCGCCGCAATAGCCTTGTGGCGCCAGAAGTGATTTGGACGCCAAAATGTCTATGACACCGCGGCAGATGCGCCTCACGGCCCGTCATGTCGCCTATCTCCAGCCGGCCGAAACCGTGGAAGCCCTGCCGCCCCCGCCGCCGGGGCTGCGCGAGGCGACCCTCGATGATCACGCCGCCACCATTGCGCAACTCTTCGATGGCCCCGATCATCACGATGAAACCTGGGTCTTTGCCTACGGTTCGCTGATCTGGAAACCGGCCTGCGACTATGTCGAAATGCGCACCGGCCTGCTGCATGGCTGGCACCGCGCCTTTTGCCTGGGGTGGAACACCCGTTTTCGGGGCAGCGAAGACAATCCGGGCCTGATGCTGGCCCTGGACCGGGGCGGCGCCTGTAAGGGCGCGCTCTACCGCCTGCCACCCGACCGGCGCGATGAATGCCTGACCAAGCTCTTCGAGCGCGAAATGGGCTGGCTGCCCACCGCCTTCCCGCCACGCTGGGTCAAAGTGCGATCGGGCGAACGGAAAGTGCGGGCGCTTACCTTCTGCATCGATCGCAATTCCGGTCGCTATGTTTCCGGTCTCTCCGATGCCGAAATCGCCGACGTCCTGGCCAGGGCAACTGGCACGCGCGGCTCCATGGCCGAATATCTGCACGCCACGGTCGGTCATCTCGAGCAGATGGGCATCCACGACCCGCATCTCTGGCGGCTGCAGCATCTGGTCGCCGAACGGATAGAAGCCGCTTATGAGGCGGATCGATAAGACTGGCTTTCGTTTTCGTGCCACCTGCTCTAGAGGTGCCTCAAACAAAGGACAGTGCGACCGTTCCCCGTCATCTCCCATGACGGCATAATGGCCGCACCGACCCAGCGGGGCTTATTGTGGTGCATCATTTTCAACACCGGGACGGTGTCCTTTTTGCCGAGGACGTCAATCTCAACGATCTGGCTTCTCAAGTCGGCACGCCCTTCTATGTCTATTCCAGCGCCACATTGCGTCGGCATGTCCGCGTGGTGCGCGAGGCCTTCGAGGGACTGGACCTGCTCATGGCCTATGCCATGAAGGCCAATTCCAACCAGGCGGTCCTCAAGCTGATGGCGTCAGAAGGCTGCGGCGCCGATGTGGTCTCGCTGGGCGAACTGGAACGCGCCCTGGCTGCCGGCATCGCCCCGGCAAAGATCGTTTTCTCGGGTGTCGCCAAGACCGTTGCGGAAATGCGCCGCGGCCTTGAAGCGGGCATCAAATGCTTCAACCTTGAAAGCGAGCCCGAACTTGAACGTCTCTCCATGGTGGCCATGGATATGGGCGTCACGGCCCGCGTCTCTGTGCGCGTCAATCCTGACGTCGATGCGCGTACCCATGCCAAGATCTCGACCGGCAAGAGCGAGAACAAGTTCGGCATTCCGTTCAAGCGTGCCCGCGAAGTTTATGCTCGCATCGCCGCCCTGCCCAATGTCGAGGCCGTGGGTGTCGACATGCATATTGGCAGCCAGATCACCGATCTCGAACCCTTCGGCAATGCCTTTGGCTTGATGGCCGAACTCGTGGCGGCACTGCGCGCAGACGGTCACCACATTCATCACGTTGATATCGGCGGGGGCCTGGGCATTCCCTATAACCACGACCAGCAAGCCCCGCCGCATCCGGAGGCCTATGCCGCCGTAGTGCGCGACAAGATCGGGCAACTGGGCTGCTCGCTGGTCATCGAGCCGGGGCGCCTGCTGGTGGGCAATGCCGGCATCCTTGTCACCAAGGTCGAATATGTGAAGCAAGGCGAGGCCAATTTCATCATCGTGGATGCGGCGATGAACGACCTCATCCGCCCCACGCTCTACGAAGCCCATCATGATATCGAACTGGTCAACCAGTCCAATCTGCCCCCGATCACGGGCGACATTGTCGGGCCGGTTTGCGAAACCGGTGATTACCTCGCCAAGGGGCGCACCATGCCGGGCGTCAAGGAAGGCGACCTACTCGCCGTGATCAGCGCCGGTGCCTATGGCGCGGTCATGGCATCCACCTACAATTCCCGCCCGCTCATTCCCGAAGTGCTGGTTGATGGTAGCCGCTGGCATGTGATCCGGCCGCGCAGGTCGCTGGATGAATTGATCGCGCTCGACAGCGTACCGGACTGGGTTTAGCCCTCGCATAGCCGTCGGGTGAGGGGGGCTTTCAGCCCCTACTGCACGCCCCGCCGTGCCAGCGGCACCACTTCCACCGGCCGGCCGGAAAGCGCATCGTCCACCTTGGCGAGCAGGTCGACCAAGGTGAAGGGCTTTGCGATGACATCGTAGATCAGCGCGTCCAGACCGTGTGCCCGCTCGCGCTGATCGGCAAAGCCGGTCATCAGCACGATCGTGACATCGGGATATTGCGCGCCGACATGCAGAGCCAAAGCAATGCCGTCCATCACCGGCATCTTGATGTCTGACAGCAGCAGGTCGAACCGGCCGGCTTCAGCATCGATGGTTTCGGCGGCCAGCCCGCCATCGTCCTCGGCCACGACCTCGTGGCCCTTCAGAGTAAGGGCGCTGACAACAAAGGCGCGAACAGACGGGTCGTCTTCGGCAACGAGGATGCGAGCCATGGTTGCTCTCCTAGTGATGGCCGCTGTCAGCCGCTGCCGGAGCATGGGCCGCAGCTGCAGCCTCGCCATGGGCAGCGGCCGGGGCCGCATGGGATGGGGCAGGATCAGCCGCCGCCGGGTTGGATGGGGGTATTTGCGCTGGCTTTTCCGCCGGAGTGCCGCGCCCATGAGTCGCCCCTTGGCTGGCAAAGCTCAGGCGAACACGCACCGCCTCACTGGGCGGCAACGTGAGCCGGGTATCAAAGGTTGCGCGTTCCCCCGCCATCAGATCGCGCACCTGGGGCGAAACGCTCCATTCATAGACTGCACGGCCGGTTTCATCGAGCAGGCTCACCACCACCGGTGGTACTGCCACCGGGATCCGCGATTGCCCCACAATCTGCGCCGACACCGTCAGCACGTCATTGCCGCCTGAGAGGGTCTTGAGTGTCTCCAGCCCGGCAAAGTCCAGGCCCACGACATTGACCCCCAGGCCAACCGCTTCATAGAGCCCTGCAAGATCTGGGTAGCGCTCGACGATCGGCACCCGCAGAAAATAGGCGCCACCGATAATGCCAGCAAGCAGCACCACGCCGGCCACCCGGGCTCCACGACGCAGCCGGGCCAGCGGCAGGCGGGACGTCATGGCGTTCTGGCGGCGCGAGAAGTCCTGCTGCCGCTTCTTGAGCTCTGCCGCGTCGATCCCCTGCGGCAGGCCGGAGGCGGGCGGCGGATTTGCGGTTGCCCGCTTTCCGGCCATCGCGCTTTCCTCGGCACTCATGGCCTCGTCCAGTGCATCCTCTGCCATGGCATCGAACACGGCGTCGGCGTCCTGATCGGGCCGGGCCTTTGGCTCGTCGGGCATGGCGCCCTGCTTCCAGGCCTGGTGGCAATGCGCGCATTGCACCTTGCGACCAGCCGAGCCGATAGCCTCATAGGTCACCTGGTATTTGGTCTGGCAATGCGGGCAGGTGATGATCATCAGGCGGCGCAGGATCCCTCGGAGGTAGCTGACCCTATCCCCTTGCGAGTTAAAACTCCTCAAACCTGCGCCATGGACTGCACGGACCGCGTCTTTTGCGTCGCATCGGAGGTGTCCGAAAACCGCGTTGCACTTTTCGGTCCGATGCTTTGACCAAAATTGTGCCGCTTTCCCCCGCCCAATGAAGCGGGCATGCCGCGGGGAGGCGACCGCGCTGTTATGATGGCGCTACGCTGATTCGCTTTTGCACCAAACTTTCTGCCGCACGAGCTGGGGGCACCTCTTCTTGATCGAATTTTCCGATGTGGGCCTGCGCTATGGCAATGGCCCTGAAATTCTCAAAGACCTGACCTTCTCGATCGAGCCGGGCTCGTTTCATTTCCTCACCGGTCCGTCCGGCGCGGGCAAGACCAGCCTGCTGCGCCTGCTGCTGCTTTCCAACAAGCCTAGCCGCGGCAAGGTCACCATGTTCGGCGAAAATGTCGGCAATCTCGACCAGGACAGCCTGCTTCAGATGCGCCGTCATATCGGCATCGTCTTCCAGGAGTTTCGCCTGCTCGATCACCTGACCACCTTCGAAAACGTGGCGCTGCCGCTGCGCGTGCTGGGCCAGCCGGAAAGCGAATACCGCCCCAACGTCATCGAACTGCTCGAATGGGTGGGCCTGGGCGAGCGCATGCATGCCCTGCCGACCCTGCTCTCGGGTGGTGAAAAACAGCGTGCCGCCATCGCCCGGGCCGTCATCGCCCGCCCCAAAGTGCTGCTGGCCGACGAACCCACCGGCAATGTCGACCCTGATTTGTCGAGCCGCCTGGTGCACCTGTTCGCAGAATTGAACCGCACGCTGGGCACCACGATCATCCTGGCCACTCATGAACTGCCATTGCTCGACCGCTTCCCCTATCCGCGCATGGTGCTGAACAAGGGGGAGTTGACGATCCATGATTAGGCAATTGCTCAGCCTGCTGCCGCGCCGCGGTGGCGCAGCACCCATCGTGCCGGAGAAGAGCGTTGCCGG
This sequence comes from Devosia polycyclovorans, assembly GCF_042181575.1. Lineage (GTDB taxonomy): Bacteria > Pseudomonadota > Alphaproteobacteria > Rhizobiales > Devosiaceae > Devosia > Devosia polycyclovorans. The sequence continues at coordinate 739,288 of NZ_CP170082.1, forward strand.
TCGAACACTGCTGCTGCTCGTGACCATCATGGCCTTTCTCTCTGCCGTGACCCTCGGGGGCGTGGTCCTGGTGCAGAAATCGGCCATCGCCTGGTCCGCCGATGTCGGTCGGGAACTGACGATCCAGCTCCGCCCGGTCGAGGGCGAGGTGATGGACAGCAATCTGCGCACCGCCGTATCCCTGGCCCAATCCACCCCTGGTGTTGCCAGCGCCAGGGCGCTTACCATCGAGGAGAGCCAGTCGCTGCTCGAGCCTTGGCTGGGCGCAGGCCTGGACCTGTCGGCCATTGCCATTCCGCGCCTCATCGTCGTGCAGCTCGCCGATCCGGCGGAGGCCGATGTCGAACAATTGCAGCGCAATCTTGCAGCGATCAATGGCGCCAGCCTAGATACTCATGCCGCCTGGCGGCAGCAACTCAACACCATGGCCGGCACGGTCGTGCTGTCAGGCCTCTTGGTCCTGGGACTGATCGGGGTTGCCACCGTGTTGGCGATCATCTTTGCCACCCGCGGCGCCATGGCCACCAATCGCGAGATTGTCGACGTGCTGCATTTCATTGGCGCCTCGAACAAGTTCATCGCCGGCGAGTTCCAGGGACGGTTCCTCTCCATCGGTCTGCAGGGCGGCTTCCTGGGTGCGCTGCTGGCCATCCTCTTTTTCCTCTTGATCGGCATGGCCGCTGGCAGCGTCCTGCCCAGCGAAGCGACTGCCCAGGTCGGTGTTTTGTTCGGCCGGTTCCTGTTGGGCTGGGACGGCATGAGCTTTGTTCTGGCCGTCGTGCCGGTGATCGCCGTTTTGACTGCCATTACGTCGCGCATGACGGTACGGCGCTATCTCAGTGAGGCCTCCTGACCCCGCGGCCTCGCCAAGGCGCTTTTGTAAGGCTATGACAGAACCAGCGGGCAAAGCGGGGGAGCATATGTCGATCAGGGCCGCGATTCAGGCGATCCGCACCACCATCTTCTATCTGGTGTATATCGGCCAGACGATCATTCTCGCCGTCATTGCCGGAACCATCGGCATTCTTTTCGGGCGCACCCGGTTCGGCTGGGCGATTGCCCGATACTGGTGCTGGTCCAATGTGGTGTACCTGCGCGTCCTGACCGGCATGGGCACCGAGGTCGAGGGCGAGGAGCACATTCCGCCCGGCGGCTGCATCATTGCCTCCAAGCACCAGTCCGACTGGGACATTTTTGCGATATTCCCGCATACCGGCCGGCCGGCCTACATCGCCAAGAAGGAGCTGATGCGCATCCCCTTCTTCGGCTGGGCCGCCCGCTCGCTGGACTGCATCGAAATCGACCGCCAGAAGGGTGCACAGGCCATTCCCGCAATGATCGCCCAGGCCCAGTCGGCCATCGATCGCGGTTGCCGTATCGTCATCTATCCCGAGGGCACGAGGCGGGCCGCTCTGGCACCGGCCGAATATCGCCAGGGTATCGTGCGCATGTACAGTGCCCTCAACGTGCCCGTTGTCCCAGTGGCGCTCAATGCGGGGCTGTTCTGGGGGCGCAATAGCCTGGTCATCTGGCCCGGCACGGCCAAGGCCCGCTTCCTGCCCCCCATCGAGCCCGGACTGGACGCCGAAACCTTCCGCAAACGCCTGCACGATGTCATCGAGACCGAGTCGGTCCGGCTGACCCTTGAGGCCATCGACCAAGGCATCGGTCGTCCCCCCGATGCCGAGCTGCGCGCTCGTGCCGCGACGCTCCGCACGGCACAAGACCGCTAGATGTTGACGGTTTTGGCGAACGAATACATTACATATAGTGTCGCGCTCATGGGGCGCTTGACGGTCGTTTCAATTTGTTCTAATTTTGTTCTTCTCCAGGGACGCGGAGGAACGGGAAAATGCGGCATCGGGGTGAAACGGCAGGCCAGCACCAGCCGGCGCTATCGCAGTGGGCGGGACTGTCCGGCCGCGCCTATGCCTTGAGCAGCGAACGTCTGGACAGCTTCGCCATGTCGGAGTCCCATCTCTATGTCATTGCCAAGGGCGGCCATGTCCTTTGGGTCGGATCGACCCAGGAACTGGTGGCTGATCCCATGAGCCGCCGCCGTTTCCGCCTGGCGCTCGATTGCGCGACCCATGTCTTCAGGCTGACTGCGCCGGAAGACCGCCTAGCGGCCATATGGGATCTTGAACAGGCCTTTCCCCAGCCCGAATCCGTTGCTCAGGCCGCCTGACCTGCACCGTTCCGGGCGAGCCCCTCATTCTCCAATTGCCGCGCCAAGCGCATCAAGGCGCGATCCGTGATGCCCAACTGCGCCAGATGGTGCGCGGTATTCAGCACATAATCGACATTGCGGCCCGATATCCCCACACCGGCGCGGATCATCGCCAGCTGTTCCTCGTGGCTCAATTGTCCAGCAAACTGTTCGTGGCTTTCATCGACCACATAGGTCAGCGCCCTGATGCGCCGGCCATCGGCCAGGGTGACGGGCCGCCACACATCGCGATAGACAGCGGTGACCAGTTCGCGCGCATCGAGATAGGCGCGCACTTCCGTCCAGGCATTGACTGACACTTCAAAGGCCATGCCCCGACATGACCCGCCGCGTGTCAGCCCGAACACCAGACCCGGCACATCCGGTGTGCCGCGATGATGATGGGAGATGATCGAGAGGGACCGGTGTGCGCCGCGCAGCAAGCCCAATTGCGCGCCGAGGAATGAGAAACCAGGGTTCCAGATCAGCGATCCATAGCCAAAAACCCAATGCGTCTTCTCTGACGCTTCGAAATCTCGTTCATTCGCCATAGCACAACCACTTTCCCCATTAGGCTACCGACCCCGTTCACACCGGGCAAGGACTTCCCAGGCCCGTCCAAGCAGACGGGGATATGCGGCGTCTGAAAAGCGCAATGCAAAGCCGCTTCTGACAATCGGGTAGCAAGGATATGTAGGGTCCATGAAAAAGCGAATCATCATCCTGGGCGGAGTGGTACTGCTCGTCGTATTGGGCTGGACCGGCGCCTGGTTCTTCATTGCGGGCCAGTTGCGCCAGCAGATCGAGCTGCAGGCGCTGGCCGATGGAGAGACAGGGCCTCAGCTTGTCTGTGGCGATCTGGCCGTCGGCGGCTTCCCCTTCCGCTTCGATGTCGAATGTACATCCGCATCGCTGGTTTCCGGCGACGTACTGGTCGAAATCCCCTATATGCGGGCCAGCGCCATGGCCTACCGGCCCACGCACCTGCTCGGTTCGGTCACTGGCCCGGTTGCCATTTCCGATGCCTTCACCGGCGCGCGGCAGCAGGTCAACTGGGCCGAGAGCGAAGCCAGCCTCAGGCTAGAAGACTGGCGCATTGCCCGGCTCTCCATCGTCGCTGACGGCGTGACCTGGACGGACCAGCTCTTCGGCGACACGCAGATCGCCCAGGCCGACCATATCGAAGCCCATCTGCTCGACATGCCCGAAATGCACGACCCCGAGGCCGGCCGCGCCGCCCTGGCTGGCTATTTGCGCGCCGAAGCGCTGTCAGCACCCGGCATCGACCTCACCGGCGCCAATGCCGAAATCGAACTGGAAGTGACCGCGCTGCCCGATGACATCCGCAATTGGGGTGCGGTGCCTGTCCTGCCCGACTGGCAGCAGGCCGGGGGCAAGTTGCGCGTGGTGGGCATTCGTGCCAGTGACGGCAGTGCCGATCTCAACGCCAGCGGTGAACTGGCGCTGGATGCCCAAGGCTATCCCACCGGCTCAGTCAGCATCGATTCTCTGGGCGTTGCCGAACGCATCGGGCCCTATCTCGATGAGCCCTGGCGCACCCTGGTGCTGGGCGTGCCGGGCGAAAACGGGCGGCACAACAACCAGCTCAACTTTGCCGGCGGGGCGCTGTCGTCCGGACTGGTGCCCATCGCGGCCCTGGCGCCCTTGTTCTGACAACGCCAGCCATTCAGGCATAGCCTTCATGGCCTCGAGCATTCAAATCTCCCCACCGGGGAGATTTGCCCTGCGTGACGGGCTCAAGCATCGTCCCCGCCGCCATGCTCGCGCACGAAGCCCGGTTTGGGCGCCGGCGGCGCCTCGTGGGGGCGGCCGAAATCGGGCGCGGCGGTTTCCTGCCCGGCATCGATGATCGAGCGGCGGATGGCGCGGGTTCGGGTAAACATGGCTTCGAGCGCCGCCCCGTCGCCATTGCGCACGGCACGCTGGAGCACGGAGAGATCCTCGCTAAAGCGGCCCAGCATTTCGAGCACAGCGTCCTTGTTGGTCAGGAACACATCGCGCCACATCACCGGATCTGAAGCCGCAATGCGGGTAAAGTCGCGGAAGCCCGAGGCCGAGAACTTGATGACTTCCGATTGCGTCGTCGCCTCGAGATCGGCCACCGTGCCCACGATGTTGTAGGCAACCAGGTGCGGAATATGACTGGTGATCGCCAGCACCATGTCGTGATGGGCCGCATCCATGCATTCGACCTTGGAGCCCATGGCCTGCCAGAAGCTGACCAGCTTGTCCGTTTCGGACTGCGCCACACCGGGAGCGGGCGTCAAGACGCACCAGCGGCCGGCGAAGAGTTCGGCAAAGCCGGCTGACGGGCCGGAATGTTCGGTGCCGGCAATCGGGTGGCCGGGGATGAAGCTGACGCCCTGGGGCACATGCGGGCCAACCACGCGCACCACATGCTCCTTGACCGAGCCTACATCGGAGAGGATGGCACCGGGTTCGAGGTGTGGGCCGATGGCCGCGGCCAGCGCCCCATAGGCCCCAACCGGAGCACAGAGAATAACGAGATCTGCCCCGCGCACCGCCTCGGCGGCGTCCAGGCTATAGATGTCACCCAGCTCGAGCGCGCGTGCCTCATCCAGCGTTTCCTGGCGGCGGGTGGCGATAGAGATGACGTCCACCAGCCCTTGCCGCTTCGCCGCCAGGGCAATAGAGGAGCCGATCAGCCCGATGCCGATCAGCGCCAGCTTCTTGAAATGCACGCTCATTGGGTCTGGTCCATGGATTTGAGCACTCTGGCGACGCCGCGCATGGCGTCTTCCGAGCCGATGGAAATGCGCAGGCCATTGTCGATGCCATAGGAGGCGCCGATTTCGCGCACGATATAGCCGGCATCGGCCAGGGCGGCAAAGGCGGCGGCCGCCGTTTCGGGGCTTTCGAACAGCACCATGACGAAATTGGCCTGGCTGGGCACCACGCGGATGCGGTTGCCGGAAAGCTCGGCTGTCAGCCAGTCACGCCAATGCGCATTGTGCGTTTTGAGGCGGTCGTTGAATTCAAGGTCGCGCGTGGCCGCGGCCCCTGCCATCTGCGCCGGCAGATTGACATTGAACGGGCCGCGAATGCGATTGATCGCATCCACGATATGGGCAGGGCCAACCATCCAGCCGATACGGGCGGCAGCCAGACCCATTTTGGAGAAGGTGCGAACCATGACGACGTTCTCGCTGGCCAATGCCAGATCGAGCCCGACTTCAAAGTCAGCGGCAGTGACATATTCGGCGTAGGCATTGTCGATGACGAGGAGGATGTCTGGCCTGAGGCCGGCATGCAGCCGCCGCACTTCGGCGGCGCTGAGATAGGTGCCGGTTGGATTGTTGGGGTTGGCGAGCCAGATGACTTTGGTGCGTTCGGTCACCGCTGCGAGCAAAGCATCGACATTGGCAGTGTAGTCCACCTCGTCCACCATGACGATCTCGGCACCGGCGGCCTTGGTGATGATCGGATAGACCGAAAAGCCAAACCGGTTCATCACCGCCTCGTCTCCAATGCCCAGATAGGTCTGGGCCAGCAGGTGCAGCAGGTCATCCGAGCCATTGCCGCACACAATGGCATTGGGATCGATGCCATGCACCTCACCCAGCGCCTCGCGCAGCACCCGCGAGGAGCCTTCGGGATAAATCTCGAGTTTGGCTGCCCCCTCAAGCATGGCCGCCAGGGCCTTGGGGCTGGCGCCAAGTGGGGATTCATTGGCCGAAAGCTTGATGGTCTGGCTGCCAGGTGCGCCCGACTTGCCGGGCAAATAGGGCGCAATATCGAGAATGCCAGGCTGGGGAATAGGGCGTTGCGGTGCGGACATCGTTGACTACTAACCGGCTGGGAAAATCGCGCGGACCATATGCAAAGCAACAGGCAAAGGCAAAGGCTCTGTGGAGAGGCCAACACAACTGTCGCGCGGCCCATTTGGCGTCGCGCAGACGTGATCAGAGCGGTATCCAAAACGGTCGCCGTCCCTGAAGCTTGAACCGTAGTCCCGCCACTGGTGCTGCAGGCGGCCCAGACGCGAGAGGAGAAAGGGGACTATGGGGGAGCGTTTGGACCTGGGGACGGGATCTTTGCTCTGCCCGAAAGCCTCAAGCGTCAGATCAGCAAACCAACTTCCGCGCCGTTGATCGGTGCCTCCGCCGGCTTCGTGGTGGGCAATGGGGAGGCGGCGTTGGTGGCCTGGGCCTGCATCATATCAGCGCGCAGGCGGGCGACTTCGAGCAGATGACCTGACTGCGGCACGGCCTTTTCATGGACCATGCGGTTAATCATCACCGTTGGGGAAATGCCAATGCCGGTGCCCATGGCATCCGCCTCAGGCCTGCTTGTCGATTTTGAGGCCCTGGCCCGGCGGCGGGGCGGCCGGCGTTTCGAGGGCGGTCTGCATCAATGCATTGAGCAGGTTGGATTCCATCTCATGGGCCTTCTTGAACACGGCAATCTGCACCGAATTTTGCGTCAGCGCGGTCTGGGCCGTCAGCAAATTGGTGGAAAGATCGGTGTTCAATGGTCCGGCCCTGATGGTGGCATTGCCTTTACACTAGTTAAGCCGGGTTAAGATTTTGTTGGCCGTTTGCCCGCATTTGCGAACAATGCGCCTAACGCCCGCCGAACAGGGGCACCTTGCGGCTCTTGAACAGCGGGGCCAGCAGGAGCCCGGCGGCGAAACCGCCCAGATGCGCCCACCAGGCGACCGGTTGATCGGAACCAAACACCACAAAGAAGAGCTGCGTGGCAATCCAGAAGCCAAGCATCCAGAAGGCCGGCACGGGCAGGGGGATCAACCAGACGATACGGGCCAAGACAAATACCCGGGCATGCGGATAGAGCAGGATATAGGCCCCCATGACCCCGGCCACGGCCCCCGAGGCGCCAATCAAGGGGCCATTGCCGTCAAGGTTGAACAGCAGATGGGCGAGGGCCGCGAGCACGGCGCAAGCGAGATAGAAGACCAGGAATTTGAAGTGCCCGAAGGCGTCCTCGATATTGTCGCCGAAGACCCAGAGGAACAGCATGTTGGAGAGCAAGTGCATCCAGTCGGCATGCAGAAATGCATAGGTGACCAGGTTCGCCCAATCGGGCAGCCAGGGCACGGGCTGGGGATAGAGGTCGCGCACCACGATGGGGATCATGCCGAAATCGATAGTCGCCTGATCGAAGGCTGCCTCGGGCAGTGCCGCCTGGACCAGATAGACCAGGATGGTGACACCCATCAGCCCATAGGTGACGAAGGGGAAGTCGACATGGCGGATGGGATTGGAGTCATGCAGGGGCAGGAACAGGGCCAGTCTCCAATGCTGCGTGACAAGAGCCGGGCGGCTCAGCCCTTTTCGACATCACCATAATTGCCCGGCACCCACAAGACATCGCCCGCGCCATTGTCATTGGCGACGCGGCCGAGGACGAAGAGCAGATCCGAGAGGCGATTGAGATAGCGCAGGGTTTCCGGGCTGGTGTCAGGTTCGGCCTCCACCAGAGCGGCGACAAGTCGTTCGGCCCGGCGGGTGACGGTGCGGGCCAGATGCAGCGAGACCGACAAGGGTGTGCCACCGGGGAGAATGAAGCTGGTGAGCGGCTGAAGAGTCGCGTTGAACTGGTCGATCTGCTGTTCGAGCCAAAGGGTCTGGACCGGGCGGATGCGCAGGCTGGGATATTGGGCATCAGGGGCATCGGCGCCGGGCGTCGCCAAATCCGAGCCGAGATCGAACAGGTCGTTCTGGACGCGCGAGAGCACGGCATCGATGCGCGGCCGGCTGGACGAGGTCAGGCGCGCCTGGCCGATAAAGGCGTTGGCTTCCTCCAGCGAACCGTAGGCCTCGACGCGCAGATCATGCTTGGTGCGGCGCGGGCCGCGGACCAGCCCGGTCGAACCGTCATCGCCGGTGCGGGTATAGATGGTGTTCAGCTTAACCATGTTGCCCCCGCGTGGTCTGGCTAGCGGCCGGCGCCGCCACCGAAGAAATAGAGTGCGCCCATGAGCAGCAGCAGCGCGACGGCCTGGCCGATGACGCGCAGACGCATCAGGCGCTGGCTGGTATTGCCCGGTCCGCCCTTGAGCATGTTCCAAAGACCCATGCCCAGGATAATGACGACGAAAAGCAGCGCCAAAGCAATGGCGATATTAACTAGGGTTTGCATAACAGCCTTAACGTAAGGGAGGCGCGGTTGGATCGTCCTTGATATAGGCGGTGAGGCCCTCCGCCACAGCATCATAAATGGCACGAATTCTGTGCGAGGTGAACAATTGCTTGTGTACGGTCAGCCAGACGGGCAAGGGCGGGATGGCCAGGTCTATGGGCAGCACCACAAGGCCCGGGGTTGTCCTGGCCAGGTTGAGCTGGGCAAAGCCGATGCCGAGGCCGGCGCGCAGCAATTCCCACAAATGCGGCTGATCGTCTGAGCGAACGGGGAAATTGTCGCGGGTCAATTGGAAGCCAAGGGTCCGAGCGTGGCGAATGACGGCGTCGGAGCGATCAAAGCCGAGCATGTCATGGCTCCACAAATCGTTGAGCGTGGTGGGCGTGCCGCGGCGCGCCAGATAGCTCTCATGGGCCACCGGGACCAGCGGAATATCGCCCAGATGCCGCGTGACCAGCTCGAGCTGGGTGGGGCGGAACATGCGCACGGCAATGTCGGCTTCGCGCATCAAAAGGTTTTCCGCTGAATCGGTGGGCACCGATTCGATGGCGATGTTCGGGTGCAGGCGGCGGATGCTGGCCAGAATTTCGGGCAGCACATAGTTGGAAATCATGGTGCTGGCGGTGAGGCGGACCGTGCCTGCCTCCCCGTCCTGGGCGCCGGCAGCCAGGATCGCCGCTTCGGCCAGCGCCGATCGCGCCCGATCCACCGACGCATAGAGCCGGAGAGCGGTGGCATTGGGCTTGAGGCCGGTCAGGCCGCGTTCGAACAGCGACAATCCCAGTTCGGCCTCAAGCGCCTCGATGTGCCTTCCGATGGTGGGCTGGCTCAACCCCAGATGGCGCGCAGCACCCGACAGCGAGCCTTCGGCTATCACCGCGGCAAAGCTGCGCCAGAGGGACCAGTCGGGATCACTATTCATTTTTGAATATCAAACTTAATAAATTGCCTAGTCGCTATTCATTAGCGTATCGCCCATCTTCGGCCCCGGCAAGAGCAAGGAGCGCTGAGATGAGCAAAGGCAAAGTCACTGTTCTGGGAAGCAATGGGCATATCGGCAATGCGGCGATGATCGCCTTCCGCGATGCAGGCTGGGATGTCACCGGCCTTGGGCGGAGCAACCGCAAGCCGGTTGCGGGAACGCAGTTCTTCAAGGGCGATGCGGATGACGTCGCCGTGGTTCGTGCCGCGATCGCTGAAGCCGATATCGTCGTCCAGGCGCTGCATTTGCGCTATGACAAATGGGGCAATGGCGCGGCCGAAAGGCAATTGCAGGTAGTGCTTGACGCCATGACGGGCAGTGGCAAGACACTGCTGTTTCCCGGCACGATCTATAATTACCGCGCCAAGGACAGGACCATCGCGCCGGGCCTGCGCCAGAGCGGGGAAAAGCCGCGCGGCGAGATTCGCATCCGGCTGGAAAACATGCTGCGCGCGGCAGCCGAAGAGAATGGCGTCCAGGTGTTGATCCTGCGCGCCGGGGATTTCTTCGGGCCCGGCAATCGCGACGACTGGTTCGATGCTGCCATGCTGATGGATTACGCCAAGGGGCGGCTGTACCATCTGGGGGATCTCGAAACGCGCCATAGCTGGGCCTATCTGCCCGATCTGGCGCGGGCCTTCACAGCACTGGCCGGCAGGCGGGCGGAGATGCAGGCGTTCGAGAATTTCCACTTCGCCGGCCACTGGGTTAGTCACGGCCAGATCATGGCCGCGGTGCAGAATGCGCTGCCCAAACCGGTCACGGTGACGCCCATGCCGTGGTGGCTGCTGCGGGCGGTGGGCCTCATTAACCCGGTGATGCGCGATATCTATCGCATGCGCTATCTGTGGCTCAATGAAATGGAACTGGTCGATCCGCGGCTCGATGCGCTGCTGGGTCCGGCCTTTACGACACCGTTCGAGGCGGCCGTGGCCGAGACGGTTGCTGCATTGCTGGCCAGCCGGTCGGCCGAGAAGCAGGCGGCCTGAGCATGGGAGTGCGTGCAATGAAAGATGTCATTGTCTGGCAGCGGGTGGAGGGCGGGCTGGTGTTCATTGCCGCGCTGGTGCTTTACGGGCAGGTCGAGCCGATCTTGCCCTGGTGGGGCGCCTTGCTGGTGTTCTTCGCGCCGGATTTGAGCTTTTTCGCCTATGGCGCGGGGTCCCGCATTGGTGCCCTCGCCTACAATCTGGTGCATGTCTATGCCTTTGGGGCGGGGCTGATGGCGCTCGGTACGCTGTTCGCAATGCCCCTGCTGGCGGCTTTGGGTGCACTTTGGCTGGCCCATTCCGGCTTTGATCGCATGCTGGGCTATGGGCTCAAGGCCAATACCGGCTTCAAGGATACGCATCTGGGGCGGCTGGGGAAGGCGGGCTAGAAGCCGATGGCCCGCCGCACATCGTTGGCTGTCCAACCCTGGGCTCGCAAGTCCGAAAGGCTTTGCGAGCCCTTGGATTTGGAGAGTTTCTGCCCGTCATCGCCGAGCAGCAGGCGGTGGAAGAAATAGATGGGGGCGGAAAGGCCAAGCAGCATCTGCAGCAGCACATGGATATCGGTGGCTGCTTCGAGGTCGCGGCCGCGCGTGACATGGGTAATCCCCTGGGCCGCATCATCGACCACTACGCTCAAATGGTAGCTGGTGGGCGTGACCTTGCGCTGCAGCACCACATCGCCCCAGCGCTTGGGTTTTGCGTAGCGGATTTGCGGGCGGTCCAGCACGGTCGGGCCGATGACGGAAAAGGTCAGCAGGCCAGTGCGGGCCATGGCCGCTTCGGTATCGAGCCGGAACTGCACCGGATCGCCCCGTTCGAGCCTTTCAATGCGCTCGGCATTGGTCAGATGCCGGCAGGTGCCGGGATAAAGCGGAGCGCCGTCGGGATCGGTGCCGGTGGCGTTTTGCGCGATATCGCTGCGCGAGCAGAAGCAGGGATAGAGCAGATCCATGGCGCGCAAGCGGTTGGCCGCCTCAGCATAGAGCTCGAACCGCTCGGACTGGTAGAGCACCGGCTCGGGCCAGGAGAGGCCCAGCCAGTGGAGGTCCTCGAACAATGCCGCGACGAATTCGGGCTTGCAGCGGGTGGTGTCGATATCCTCGATACGCAATAGCGCCATGCCGCCCAGCTTTTGCGCCGCGTCCCAGGTGACGAGGGCGGAAAGGGCGTGTCCGAGATGGAGCTGGCCATTGGGGCTGGGCGCGAAGCGCAGGACGGGCTTTGACATTGACGCCATTCTTAAAGGCAAAGCGCGGCCCTGTCATAGCCTTCACGCGCGTTCCGCAGGTGCCATCAGCGCTTCGTGAGAGCGCGATGCTTTGCGCTTTATGCGCAGCTATGCTACAGGCGCGCACTTCCCGCATTTTTGTCGAGCCGATGTGCCCACCATGAGCCTTGCGCTGAATATTGACCATTCCAGTGCCGTCCGCCCCGCGTCGGCCATGCGTCCGTCGCTGATCGGCCTCAGCAAGGCAGGCTTGGCCGAGACGCTGGTGAGCCATGAGGTGGTCGGCGAGAAGGAAGGGCGCATGCGCGCCAGTCAGCTCTGGAACTGGCTCTACGTGAACGGGGTCACCGATTTTGACCGCATGACCAATGTGGCCAAGCCGGTGCGCCAGAAGCTGGCCGATACCTTCAATCTCGATCGCCCGGAAATCGTATCCGAACAGGTGTCGGTCGATGGCACCCGCAAATGGCTGTTCCGCTTCCGCGATCCAGCCAATCCCAACATGCCGGCGGTTGAGGTCGAAACGGTCTACATCCCCGAAAGCGATCGCGGGACGCTCTGCGTTTCCTCTCAGGTGGGCTGCACACTGACGTGCTCGTTCTGCCATACCGGCACGCAAAAGCTGGTGCGCAATCTGACCGCGGGTGAGATCCTGGGACAGATCCTGATGGCCCGCGAGCGCCTGGGCGATTTTCCCGGCGGGTCGCGTCCCGATGACGGGGGCCTGGTGCCCGGCGGGGAGACCCGCGCCATCACCAATATCGTGATGATGGGCATGGGCGAGCCGCTCTACAATTACGAGAACGTCAAGCAGGCGCTGCTGATTGCCTCGGCTGGCGATGGCATGTCGATTTCCAAGCGCCGCATCACCCTCTCGACCTCGGGCGTCGTGCCCTATATCGAGCCGACCGGGCGCGAGATCGACGTCATGCTGGCCATTTCCCTCCATGCCGTGCGCGACGATCTGCGCGACGTTTTGGTGCCGATCAACAAGAAATGGCCGCTCAAGGAATTGCTTGAAGCGTGCAAGAATTATCCGGGCCTATCCAATGCCCGCCGCATCACTTTTGAATATGTGATGCTCGACGGCATCAACGACAGCGATGCCGAGGCGCGCGAACTGGTGCGGCTGCTGGCCGGCATCCCCGCCAAGATCAATCTGATCCCGTTCAACCCCTGGCCGGGCTCAAACTATGGCACCTCGCCTTCCTCGCGCATCGAGCGCTTTGCCGATATCGTCAACAAGGCAGGCTATGCCTCGCCGGTCCGCACGCCGCGCGGCCGCGACATCTTTGCCGCCTGCGGGCAGCTCAAAAGCGAGAGCGAACGGCTTTCCAGAAAAGACCGGGACGCTCTGCTGACGTTGTGAGGTCTTCGGCCCGTAAAATCAAACAGGCCATCGCCGCTGCTGAAGCTGCAGCTTCCAAGCGGCAGCCTTTGATCTGCCCTTTATGCGAGCGCCCTATTCCGCCCCAGGCAAAATCCAGCCGGCACCACCTCGTGCCAAGGCTCAAGGGCGGCACGCATCTGGGTACAGTGCGCCTGCACCAGATCTGCCACAGCGCCATCCATGCCCGGTTCTCGGAAACCGAGCTGGCCAACCGCCTTACCAATGTTGAGAGCCTTAAGGCAGATCCGGACATCGCCGCCTTCATCGCTTGGGTGAAAACCAAACCCCCGGCATTTCATGCGCCGACGCGGCGAACGAAGGCGCGAAGCTAAGCCTATTTCCGCAGTATGACCCAGACGGCATGGATGAGGCCGGGGAAATAGCCCAGCAGCGTCAGGAGGATGTTAAGCCAGAAATGCAGGCCCAGCCCGACTTGCAGGAAAACCCCGATTGGCGGGATAATGACGGACAGGATGATGCGGACGACGTCCATTGGCTTGGCCCCTTGTTTGCTCTGGAACCAACGCAACGCGCGGGACGAATGTTCCGCTACTCCCCCGCCACCCAGTCCACGCTCCAGCGGCCACGGCCTTCGTCGCTCAGCAGCTCCGCCAGCACCGGCAGAACCTTGCGCATTTCCTCTTCCAGCACAAAGGGCGGGTTGACCACCACCATGCCGGTGCCGTGCAGGCGGGGCGGGGCGGAGGGCGCGCGGATGGTCAGCTCCAGGCGCAGGATTTTGGGGATGCCGGTTCTTTTGAGCGCTTTGACATAGGCCTCGACTTCCTCCGGCTCCTTGATCGGATACCAGAAGGCATAGGTGCCGCCGGGCCAGCGTTTATGCGCTTTTTCGAGGCCTTGAACCATGCGGATGAACTCGCCCTTTTCCTCAAACGGCGGGTCGACCAGCACCAGGCCGCGCTTTTCCTTGGGGGGCAGATGGGTGCCAAAAATGTCCCAGGCATCGAGCTGGGTGATGCGGGTCTGGAAATCGCCAGCGAAATTCTCCTTGAGGCGGTTGGCGTCCATGGGATGGAGTTCAAACGCCATCAGCCGGTCCTGCTCACGCAGCATGTGCCGGGTGATGAAGGGCGAGCCGGGATAGTAGCGCAGATCGCCTTCCGGGTTTTGCGCCCGTATGGCTGCGAGATAGGGCGCGAGCAGCTCGGCCACAGGGGCGGGCAGTTCGGCGGCCATGACCCGGCCGATGCCGTCGCGCCATTCCCCGGTGCGTTCGGCCTTGTCGCCAAAAAGGTCATAAATCCCCAGCCCGGCATGGGTGTCGATCACCCGGAAGGCCGCGTCCTTGCGCATGAGATAGTCGATGATGCGCGTGAGGATGGTGTGTTTCACAACGTCGGCAAAATTGCCGGCATGGAAGGCGTGCCGGTAATTCACGTCACTTCCGTCCTTCAGCGAGAAGAATGGTTGCGGCAAAGGCCATGAAGACGGCGGCAAAGCTCCAGTTGAGGGCCTTGCCGACCCAGGCATTTTCCTTCAGCGTCTGGGTCAGCCATTCGGCGAACAGCACGATGGCAATGACGACGGGGATGGACACCACGACGAATTCGAACCCCAGAAACAGCAGCTTGCCGGCAGCATGGGGGTCGGCGGCCGAGACGAATTGGGGCAGGAAGGTTACGAAAAACAGGGCGATCTTGGGATTGGTCAAGTTGATCCCGAGGCCGGTAAGATAGGATTTCCGCCAACTCGGTTGCTTGCCGGCCTGTTTGACCACCAGCATGCCCCCGCCGTCCCGAATAGCCTGGATGGCGAGCCAAACCAGATAGAGCGCGCCGACAATTTTCAGCACCCAGAAGGCGGCCGGCGCCGTTACGATCAGCACCGAGATGCCGAAAGCCACCAGCATGGTGTGAATGCCGATGCCGGTAATGGCGCCCAGTACGGTGGCATAGCCATGGCTTCGGCCCCAATTCATGGTGCGCGAGACGAACAGCGCCATGTCTGGCCCGGGCGTGACGGCGAGCACAAAGGCGGCCAGCGCAAAGGCAAGAATGACGGGCAGGTCGGGGATGAAAGCGGGCATGGCAGGCTCGGTGTGTTTTGGCGGACAATCGCACTAAACCGTTGCTGTGAACAGTGCTGCTAGACCGGCAATTGCCGACCGGCCTTGATGGTTTCCATCGGCACGTCTGTCTTGACCGACTGCACGGAAGGGATGCGCATCAGATGGTCGGACTGAAAGCGCCAATAGGCGTGCAGGTCGGTGGTCACGATGCGCAGAATTGCGTCGCACTCCCCGGTGGTGAGATAGCATTCCACCACCTCGGGGTAATTGCGCACGGTCTCGGCAAACAGATTGGTGGTTTCGGCGTGCTGGGTCTTGAACCAGATGCGCGCAAAGACCGTCAGCCCCAACCCCAGCTTGGGACCATTGAGCACCGCCACATATTGGTCAATGACACCTTTCTCCTCGAGCAGCTTCACCCGTCGCAGGCAGGGGGAGGGGGATAGACCCACCGCATTGGCCAGTTCGACATTGGACATGCGGCCATTGCGCTGCAATGCTCTGAGGATCCGGCGGTCAATGGCGTCAAGCGTTTCTGGCATTTTCCGCCCTACAGATATTCACAGTTGGCACGATGTGCCACAAATTGCGCAATCGCCGCGATAATAGCAAGTTCATTGCGCGATTTCGAGCGTATCCTGTCACCATTAGATCCTTGGGGAACACATCATGGCGAATGACATCAAGAAAGTCGTGCTGGCCTATTCGGGGGGCTTGGACACCTCGATCATCCTGAAATGGCTGCAGGAGACCTATAATTGCGAAGTGGTGACCTTCACCGCCGATCTGGGCCAGGGCGAAGAGCTGGAGCCGGCGCGCAAGAAGGCCGAAATGTTCGGCATCAAGGACATCCGCATCGAGGATCTGCGAGAGGAGTTCGTGCGGGACTTCGTGTTCCCCATGTTCCGCGCCAACGCCGTCTACGAGGGCGTCTATCTGCTGGGCACTTCCATCGCCCGGCCGCTAATTTCCAAGCGGCTGATCGAGATCGCCCAGGAAACCGGGGCCGATGCCATCGCGCACGGCGCCACGGGCAAGGGCAATGACCAGGTGCGGTTCGAATTGACCGCCAATGCGCTCGACCCTTCAATCAAGGTGATCGCGCCCTGGCGCGAATGGGATCTGCGCTCGCGCACCGCGCTGCTCAACTATGCCGAAAAGAACCAGATCCCGATTGCCAAGGACAAGCGCGGCGAAGCGCCGTTCTCGGTCGACGCCAATCTGTTGCACACCTCGTCCGAAGGCATGGTGCTCGAAGACCCCGCCGTGCCTTTCCCCGATTATGTGCCGCAGCGCACGGTCGATCCGGAAAAGGCGCCCGATACGCCCGAGACCATCACCATTGGCTTTGAACAGGGCGATGCGGTTTCGATCAATGGCGAAAAGCTCTCCCCGGCAACCTTGCTGACCAAGCTCAACGAATTGGGTGGCAAGCATGGCATCGGCCGGCTTGACCTGGTCGAGAACCGCTTTGTCGGCATGAAGTCGCGCGGACTCTACGAGACACCGGGCGGCACTATCCTGCTGGTGGCGCATCGCGGCATTGAATCGATCACGCTCGATCGCGGCGAAGCGCATCTCAAGGATGAACTCATGCCCAAATATGCCGAGCTGATCTATAACGGCTTCTGGTATTCGCCCGAGCGCGAAATGCTGCAGGCGCTGATCGACAAGAGCCAGCACTTCGTCACCGGTGAAGTCACCGTCAAGCTCTACAAGGGTTCGGCCAATGTGGTGGCGCGCACCTCGCCCCATAGCCTGTATTCGGAAGATCTGGTGACCTTCGAGGAAGGCGCTGTGGCCTATGACCACAAGGACGCCGAGGGTTTCATCCGCCTCAACGGCCTGCGTCTGAAAACCTGGGCCGCGCGCAACGCCAAGGCGCGAGGCTAACGATCAACTGGCGGGTGCGTTGCGTACCCGCCAGTTCGGCTATTTTCAGTCGGACATGCCTATTTAATTCCCCGTTAAGCGAGGCTGATTAGCTTTTCGCCAGCGTCGCGACTTGGCTTTTGGACTTTGGGGGGTTCGATGCGCTCGGATGACGCCGAACAAATCGGTGATGTTGCTGAGGCGCTGCTGCTCGATGCGGCGCTGGAAAGCATTCCCTATGGCTTTTGCGTCTGGTCGCCGCAGTTCCGCCTGGTGATGTGGAACAAGCATTATCGCGACTTCTACGGATTTTCTGAGGATGCCATCCATCGCGGCATGACGCTGGAGGATGTGGTGCATCTGTCGGCGCGGCTGGGCAATCATGCCGGCCAGAGTGCGGCCGAATTCTATGAGAATTATACCAGCGAATTGCTGGCCAATCGAGGTGGTGCGCGGCACAAGGCGCAGGAACTGGTGCATGGCGGGCGTGTCATCGAGACCGCCCATGTCTATTCGGAAAAGCTGGGCTGGGTGGTGACTCATGAAGACATCACCGATGAAATCGCCCGCTCGGAAAGCCAGCAGAAGCGCAAGCTGGAACTGGAGCGACAGAACATCCGGCTCGATGCGGCGGTCAACAACATCTCGATCGGGTTGTGCATGATGGATGCGCTTGGGCGCCTGGTGATCTGCAACGAGCCCTATGCCCGCATTTACAATCTGCCCATCCATCTGCTGAAACCCGGCAGCCAGCTCGAGGATATTCTGGGCCATCTGTTCGAGGAGGGCATGTCTACCGGCGGCACCAAGGAAGACTATGTCGCCTGGCGCCGCGAGGTGATCGCCCGGCGTGAGTACGGCAAGAACATCCATGAGCTGAACGGGCGCACCATTCTGATGCAGCATCATCCGATGAAGGATGGTGGCTGGGTTTCGACCCATGAGGATATTACCGAGCAGCGCCAGGCCGAAGCGCGCATCCGGCATCTGGCGCGGCATGATGCGCTGACCGATTTGCCGAACCGCATCGAGTTCCTCGAACAGATGGCCAAGGCGGAGGCGGGTCTCAATCGCGGCGAAATGGCGGCGGTGCTCTATATCGATCTCGATCACTTCAAGGCCGTCAACGATACGCTGGGCCACGCCGTGGGCGACGAGGTGATCAAGCAGGCAGCCGTGCGGCTCTGGGGCACGACGCGCGAGACCGATCTGCTGGCGCGCTTGGGCGGCGATGAATTTGCGCTGCTGTTGCGGCCCAACGAGGGCGTCGATATGGCAGCCAAGGTGGCGGACCGGATCGTTAAGGCGATGCGCGCCCCCATGAATATTGGCGGGCAGCAGATCGAAATCGGCGCCTCGGTCGGCATTGCCGTGGGGCCCGGCGATGGCACCAGCACCGACCAACTGGTCAAGAATGCGGATCTGGCACTTTACAAGGCCAAGTCCGAGGGGCGTTCGACCTATCATTTCTTTGAAGCGGGCATGGATGCAGAGCTGCAGCAGCGCCGGTCCATCGAGGCAGGCCTGCGAATGGCGATGCAGCGCGAGGAATTGCGCCTGATGTTCCAACCCCTGCTGGGGCTAGAGGAAAATTGCGTCACCTGCGTCGAGGCGCTGCTGCGCTGGGACCATGATGATCGCACGATTTCACCGGCCGAATTCGTGCCTGTGGCTGAGGAAACCGGATTGATCGTGCCGATCGGGGAATGGGTGCTGCACGAAGCCTGCAAGGCGGCGGCCACCTGGCCGGGCGATGTGCGGGTGGCGGTCAATCTCTCGCCGGTGCAGTTCCGTCACAAGGACCTGGTGGGGCAGGTCACGGCAGCACTCAATGCGGCCCAGCTCGCACCGACCCGGCTGGAGCTCGAAATCACCGAAAGCCTGCTGCTGACCGAGAGCGAAAGCACCATTGCCGCGCTGCATCAGTTGCGGGATATGGGCGTGCGCGTCTCGCTGGACGATTTCGGCACCGGTTATTCGTCGCTGAGTTACCTGCGCAGCTTCCCGTTCGACAAGATCAAGATTGACCGCAGTTTCATGGCAGATCTGACCACCCGGGCCGACAGCCAGGCCATAATCAAGGCCGTTATCGGCCTGGGGCAGTCCCTGGGCATGTCGACCACGGCGGAAGGGGTGGAGACCGAGGAGCAACTGGCCATGGTGCGTGAACACGGCGCCTCGGAGGTGCAGGGCTTTCTGTTCTCCCCGCCCCTGCAGCCGGCAGCCCTGGCCAATCTGTTGCATTCGGAGGCGGCCAAGGCATTGGCCAGCCGAAAGGCGTCGTAAACCGCGCTTGTCGCGGTCGGGGCTGGCTGGCAATCTCTGACTATGCCAATGCAGAATTTTGCCAAGCTGATTGCCATTGCCCGCCGCGAAGCCGGCGCGATGCAGGCTGAGGATGTGGTGCAGGACGCCCTTCTCGTGGCCATCGAACAGGGCCGGGCCGATCTCGACGACCAGGCCAACCTGCGATGGTTGAGCGGGGTCGTGCGCCACAAGGCGCGCATGAGCGCACGGGCGGCGCGGCGGCGGCGGCATCGCGATGGGCTTTGGCACGAAGCCGGTCGCGCCGAGCCTGCCAGCCCGGGGGCGGCTCCCGCCGAGGTGCTGGCCGATCTGCCCAAGGCCCTCAGGGTTGTCGCGGCTCTGGTGCTGACCGGTCATAACCGGCGCGAGATCGCCTATCTGCTCAACCTGCCCGACACTGCGCTGCGCCAGCGGATCAGCGCCCTCAAGCGCCATGTGGTGGCCAAGGGGCTGGCCGCCCCGCAGGAATTGAACGGGCTGCATCTGGATCTGGCCTATGGCCGCATTCGGGACGCGCTGTTACCGGCACTGCTGCGTCATGGCGGCAGTTTCGCCAGTCATGACCCGGACGGGCATTTATTTTTCGTGCGCCCCTCACAAAGCGGCATGCCGCGGCAATAGGCAGGTATCGGCAGCACAAATGCTGCCGCCAATCCAGAGGACGCCATTATGCTCTTCAAACCATCCGAGGCTTGCCTCGTCTATCATTCCACCGATCTTGAGCGCAGCGCCCGCTTTTATGCGGATGTGCTGGGTATTGCCTTTGAGCGGCGGGGCGCTGGCTCAGGCCAATTCCTGTTTGCCAGGCTCAGTGCCGATTTCAGCATTAGTGTCATGCCCGGCCAGCCGCAGCCTGGCAGCAGCCCGCTGGTGACCTTCACCCTGGCAGAAGGTGGCATTGCCGATGTCGTGGCGGCGCTTGCCGACTATGGCGCAACCATTGTCTCGCCGGTCGGCGACGCACCCGACGGGAAGGGCGCGGCCTTTCTCGACCCCGATGGACATCCGATGGGGCTTTACCAGCCGCAAGACAAGCCGCTTTCTCACAAGGAGACCGCCCGATGAAACTGAAGCCGAAAAGCGTCAGTGTCGTTTTCTATGTCAGCGACATCGTCCGCACCGAAACCTTTTACAATCAGACCCTGGGGCTGCAACTCGAACGGCAGGAGGGCGCAGAGCCGTTCTGGCTGCAGGCGCAGATCGAGAACGGGCCGGACCTGATCTTCTTCGAAATGGAAGGTGAACGCGGCAACACGCCCGCCATCATCTTCGACCTCGGTGAAGGCGGGATCGACGATGTGGTCGCCGAACTGGCCCAGCAAGGTGTCAATATTGTTACCCCGGTTTCCGAGGCGCCCGGGGGCTGGAGCGCCGACTTTCTGGACCCGGATGGCTTTGGTCTTGGGCTCTGGCAAGCCGGAGAACTGCCGCGAACCTTGAAGTAAAGGAGGCCGGATTGGCCTTGCCTCGCCTCTCTACTTTGGGGGCGGTGAGGGGCCAATCCGGCACCGCGCCATCGATTCGCAACCCCGCCCTGCGTCTCCTGCGCTTGTGGAAAACGGCGTTCTGCTGTAAGGCAGCGCCAAATGCGCCCAAACCGGGTTCCCTCCGGACCGGGCGCCGTGTTTATTCCTGCATGGTTCAGCCGTTTTGTCGCCGCCCTCTATCGCGGCCCAAGGTATTGGGATCATGCCAAAGAGGCCTGACCCACATATGTCCCTGCGCAATATCGCCATCATCGCTCACGTTGACCATGGCAAGACCACGCTGATTGACGTTCTGCTCAAGCAGTCCGGTTCGTTCCGCGAGAATGAACGCGTCGAAGAGCGCGCCATGGATAGTAATGATATCGAGCGCGAGCGCGGCATCACCATTCTGGCCAAGGTCACCTCGCTGATGTGGAACGAGACCCGCATCAATATCGTGGACACACCCGGCCACGCCGACTTCGGCGGTGAAGTTGAGCGTATCCTCTCCATGGTCGATGGCGTGGTGATCCTGGTGGACGCTGCCGAAGGCCCCATGCCGCAGACCAAGTTCGTGCTGGGCAAGGCGCTGGCCCAGGGCCTGAGGCCCATCGTTGCGATCAACAAGATCGACAAGTCCGATGAGCGGCACCTGGAAGTGCTCGAAGAAATCTTCGATCTGTTCATCGCGCTCGACGCCACGCCCGAGCAGCTCGATTTCCCCGTGCTGTATGGTTCGGCCAAGCAGGGCTGGATGGCCGAGGATCCCGCTGGTCCCAAGGAAACCCTGGCTCCGTTGCTCGACAAGGTCGTGGAACACGTGCCCGAGCCGGTCGTCGAGGAAGGCGCCTTCCGCATGCTGGTCACCACCATCGAGCGCAATCCGTTCCTCGGTCGTATCCTGACCGGCCGCATCACCTCGGGCTCGGTCAAGGCCAATGACCCCATCCACACCCTCAATCGCGAGGGCAAGGAAGTCGAAAAAGGCCGCGTTTCCAAGGTTCTGGCATTCCGCGGCCTTGAGCGCACCCCGGTCGATGTTGGTGAAGCCGGCGATATCGTCTCCATCGCGGGCCTGGTCACCTCGACCGTGGCCGATACGATCTGCGCCACTTCGGTGAGCACGCCGATCGCTGCCAAGCCGATCGATCCTCCGACCCTGTCGGTGACCTTCCGCATCAATGACGGCCCGCTGGCCGGTCGCGAAGGTGACAAGGTGCAGTCCCGCGTGATCCGTGAGCGCCTGATGCGCGAAGCCGAGGGCAATGTGGCCATCCGCGTCACGCCCGGCGATGACAATGACAGCTTTGACGTGGCTGGCCGCGGCGAATTGCAGCTGGCCGTCCTGATTGAAAACATGCGCCGCGAAGGGTTCGAGCTGACCATTGGTCGCCCCAAGGTGCTGTTCAAGGAAGAAAACGGCCAGCGCATGGAGCCGGTCGAGGAAGTCATCATCGACGTCGATGACGAGTTTACCGGCGCCGTGGTGCAGAAGCTCACCGAGCGCAAGGGCGAACTCACCGATATGCGCCCCTCGGGCGTCGGCCGCACCCGCATCCAGCTCCTGGTGCCCACCCGCTCGCTGATCGGCTACCAGCCCGAACTGCTCTCGGACACTCGTGGCACGGCGATCTTCAACCGCCTGTTCCACTCCTTCGTGCCGTTCAAGGGCGACCTTCCCGGCCGCCGCACCGGTGTGCTGATTTCCAACGGCACCGGCCAGTCGGTCGCCTATGCGCTGTGGAACCTGGAAGACCGCGGCGCCATGCTGATCGACGCTGGCGTCGACATCTATGAAGGCATGATCATTGGCGAGCACAACCGCGAGAACGATCTCGAGGTCAATGCGCTCAAGGGCAAGCAGCTCACCAATATCCGCACCACGTCCAAGGACGAGGCAGTGCGCCTGACCACACCCAAGAAGCTGACCCTGGAACAGTCGCTCGGCTATATCGCCGAAGACGAGTATGTGGAGGTGACGCCCAAGTCGATCCGCCTGCGCAAGATCTGGCTCGACCCGAACGATCGCAAGCGCATGAGCCGCGCCGCCAAGTCGGCCTAGAGCCGTTACCTCGTCCTAACCTCCCCCTGATATAGGGGGAGGGCCGCATCCGATGTGCGGCAGGATCTGATCGGCCCCAATGCCCTTGCCTTCTAAGTGGCAGGGCGGGCGTCCCGGAGGAACTCCATGAGCGACTTCATTATCGGCTTCATCACCGATTGGGGCTATCTCGGCATCTTCCTGATGATGGTGCTGGAAAATATCTTCCCGCCCATTCCCTCTGAACTCATCATGCCCTTTGCCGGCTATGTAGCCGCGCAAGGCGATCTCAATCTGTTCGGCGTACTGCTTGCCGGCATGGCGGGCTCGCTGCTGGGCACTTCGGCCTGGTATGCGGCAGCACGGCTGATGGGTCTGGATCGCTTCACGCGGCTGTCCAACCGGTTGGGACGGATCGCGACGTTGAACGAACGCGACATCGACATGGCCCATCACTGGTTCGCGCGCTATGGCGTCTTGGCGGTGTTCGTCGGTCGCCTGATTCCGGCCATCCGCACGCTGATATCGGTGCCGGCTGGTCTGGCCGGCATGCCGCTCTGGCAGTTCCTGGGCATTTCGGCCATCGGCACATTGCTCTGGACAGGTCTTCTGACCGCCGCCGGCTATATGCTCAATGCCGGCTATCATGTGGTGGAAGCCTGGATCGATCCGGTGTCGACAGCGGTCGTGGTGCTGGTGGTGGTGCTTTACGTCTGGCGTTTTATCACCTGGAAGCCGATCAAGGATATCGGCTGAGCTGACCCTCGCATTTTGCGACACGCCTTGCATTTTGCACGCCGCGTGATCTTGCGAAATGCAAGATTTCACAATGATTTAACTTCTTCCCCCCGAAATCCGGGCGGTGCATTCTGGCACGCTTCGTGCATTGGGACAGGCGCCCGGATGAATGGTGCTGCGTACCGGGCAGTCAGTCATTCGGGGCCCTGCATCGCGTTTTGGTGCAGGGCCCCGTGGCTTTTTACCCTTCGGCCTGCCCGGTCTTGCCCCAAGGGCCGCCAGCCACTAGATATTTCCCAAGGTTTTTCCGGAGACGCCCATGCGCGCCGTGCTCGATATCATCCTGATCCTCCTGCAGCTCTATTGGTGGGTGCTGCTCATCATGATCATCATGAGCTGGCTGATCTCGTTCAATGTGATCAATACACGTAACCAGTTCGTGGCCACGGTCTGGCAGGTGCTTAACCAGCTGACCGAGCCGGTGCTCAAGCCCATTCGGCGTTTCATGCCCAATTTCTCGGGCCTCGACCTCAGCCCGTTGATCGCGTTCCTCCTGATCTTCTTTATCCAGTCGATCATTGGCTACTATGTCTATCCGGCGGTTATCCGCGCCGGGATCTAGTTGGCCGATCTGCCCGGATATGCGCGCCTGACCGCGGCCGGGCTCATCCTTCATCTGCGCGTCACGCCCAATGCTGGGCGCGATGCCATCGAAGGCGCCGAATTGCGCGATGACGGCACCAGCGTGTTGCGTGTCCGCGTTGCCGCCGTGCCCGACAAGGGCAAAGCCAATGCCGCGGTGGTCGCGCTGCTGGCCAAGGCGCTGGGCCTGCCCAAACCTGCACTGACCCTGGCAAGCGGGGAAACCAGCCGTTTCAAGTCCATTCTCGTGGCCGGATCGGCAGCCGATCTGCAGCAGCATCTGGTCGTCCTTGGTTCCGGCATTGCGACAAAATAGCGCAATATCCATTGCTTAACCCATTATTCCCGCTAAGCTCCTGTTTCAGAGGGGGCCCGATCAAGGGCGGGAATTGGACCGGGCGAAAGACCCGGCCGGGACCGGCGTGGGCCCTCGGAGGAGATTAATTCGAGGGACTTCTTATGGATCTGGCACTTTGGCTGATCGTTGCGTGCGGCGGCCTGTCTATTGTCTATGGCGTCGTCACCACCCAAGGGCTGCTTAAGGCCGATGCGGGCTCGGCACGCATGCAGGAAATCTCGGCCGCGGTGCAGGAGGGCGCATCGGCCTATCTCAAGCGGCAATACACCACCATCGCCATTGTGGGCGTGGTCATCCTGATCGCCGCCTATTTCCTTCTCGGCATTTATGCCGCCATCGGCTTCCTGATCGGTGCGGTGCTTTCGGGCGCGGCCGGTTTCATCGGCATGAATGTGTCGGTCCGGGCCAATGTGCGCGTCGCCCAGGCCGCCGTCGGCTCGCTGGGCAAGGGACTGGATCTGGCCTTCAAGTCCGGCGCGGTCACCGGCATGTTGGTGGCAGGCCTCGGCCTCCTGGGCGTCACGCTCTATTTCATGGTGCTGACGGCAATGGGTTTTGCGGCAACCAGCCGCACGGTGATCGACGCGCTGGTGGCGCTGAGCTTCGGTGCTTCACTGATTTCCATCTTCGCCCGTCTCGGCGGCGGCATCTTCACCAAGGGTGCCGATGTCGGCGGCGACATGGTGGGCAAGGTCGAGGCCGGCATTCCGGAAGATGACCCGCGCAACCCTGCGACAATCGCCGACAATGTGGGCGACAATGTCGGGGACTGTGCCGGAATGGCCGCAGACCTGTTTGAAACCTATGTGGTCACCATCGTTGCCACCATGGTGCTGGCCGCCATCATCCTGCCCGAGCAATTCCGGCTGATCGGCATGGTGCTGCCGCTGGCCATTGGCGGCGCTTGTGTCGTCACCTCGATCATCGGCACCTATTTCGTCAAGCTCGGCTCGGACAACAACATCATGGGCGCGCTCTACAAGGGCGTCATCGCCACGGGCGTGCTCTCGCTGGTGGCGCTGCTGCCGGTGCTCTGGCTGATGTTCGGCGACATGAATGTTTCCATCGAGACCACATCGAAGACCTTCACCCCCTGGAGCCTGTTCTGGTGCGGCGTGGTGGGTCTGGTCATTACCGGCCTGATCATCGTCATCACCGAATATTACACCGGCACCAATCGCCGCCCGGTCAATTCCATCGCCGAAGCCTCGGTCACCGGGCACGGCACCAATGTCATCCAGGGCTTGGCCGTGTCGCTGGAATCCACCGCCCTGCCGGCACTGACCATTATTGCGGGCATCATTGTCACCTATTCGCTGGCAGGCCTGTTCGGCATTGCCGTGGCGGTGGCGACCATGCTGGCTTTGGCCGGCATCATCGTTGCGCTCGACGCTTTCGGTCCGGTCACCGACAATGCCGGTGGCATCGCCGAAATGGCCGGCCTCGACAAGGAAGTGCGCCAGAATACCGATGCGCTCGATGCGGTTGGCAACACCACCAAGGCCGTCACCAAGGGCTATGCCATCGGCTCGGCGGGCCTTGGCGCACTGGTGCTGTTCGCCGCCTATACCCAGGACCTGATCTATTTTGCCGGGCTCGAAGATGCCCCGGCCATCTTCCAGGGCATGGGCAATCTGAGCTTCTCGCTGGCCGACCCCTATGTCGTTGTGGGCCTGTTGTTCGGCGGGCTTCTGCCGTTCCTGTTCGGCGGCATGAGCATGACGGCGGTGGGCCGCGCAGCCCAATCCGTGGTGGTGGAAGTGCGCCGCCAGTTCAAGGAAAAGCCGGGCATCATGGCGGGCACCGACAAGCCCGATTATGGCCGGGCCGTCGACATGCTCACCAAGGCGGCGATCAAGGAGATGATCGTGCCGAGCCTGCTGCCGGTGCTTTCGCCCATCGTCGTCTTCTTCGTCATCATGTGGATCGCCGGCCCTGCCGCTGGTTTCTCGGCCGTGGGCGCCATGCTGATGGGCGTGATCGTCACCGGGCTGTTCGTCGCCATCTCGATGACGGCCGGGGGCGGCGCCTGGGACAATGCCAAAAAGAGCTTTGAGGACGGTTTCACCGACAGCCACGGCGTCACCCACCACAAGGGGTCCGACGCCCACAAGGCCTCGGTGACCGGCGACACCGTCGGCGACCCCTACAAGGACACGGCGGGCCCCGCCGTCAACCCGATGATCAAGATCACCAATATCGTGGCGCTGCTCTTGCTCGCGGTGCTGGCGCATCTGGGGTGACCAGACGTCGTCTGGACTGAAGAGCCCGGGGCGAAAGCTCCGGGTTTTTTGCCAGCCTCTTGCAATAGGCAGACTCGGTGCAACACCTCCCCCTTGATGGGGGAGGCCGGGAGGGGGTGACAACAGATGGTCTCGCTACCCAGAAAACTCCGACAAAATCCGACCATCGCCGAAATTCGCTCCTGGCGTATTCTCTATCCCATCCGCCAGCTGGGCTGGCATATCCGCAAGCAGGCCCCCATAGGTCGTTACGTGGTCGACTTTGTTTGCCATTCCGCACGGCTGATCGTCGAAATCGACGGCGAAACGCATTTCTCAGACACCGGCATTCGACAGGATGCTGTCCGGACTGCTTTCCTCGAGGGCGAAGGCTATAGGGTCCTCCGTTTCAATAACCGCGAAGTTCTAGAGAACGAGGCCGCTGTTTATGACATTGTTCTGGCAGCGCTTGAGGCGAGCAGTGTCACCCCCTCCCAGCCTCCCCCATCAAGGGGGAGGTGAAAGTTGGTGTGCGACCAAAGATTCAAGGCATACTGCCACAAGATGTCCGCTAAGGCCCCTGCAGCAAAGGTAGACTCGGCGCCACACCTCCCCCTTGATGGGTGAGGCTGGGGGTGATCTTCGTGCAGGCGACTATTTGTCATCCAGCCCAGAAAAGCGCTGGTCATCTCCGAACAACCGGTCGCGACCATCCCTGAGAATGGGGAAATTGTAGCCTGCCCACCCCGACTCATTCCATTTTCCCGCGATCTGGATACGCGTTCACTGTCCGCCTTCTGATCTACCTGCGGGGATACGTGGCTGGTTTGAACTGAATTTGAGCAGCGCAACACCAAAGCCATCAGGGACAGAGTAGTGCGAGCCCGCGCCAGACCGTAACTTATCTTGTGGTCCATGGCGTTCTCCGGCGTATTCTCGATTGTCCTCAGAATACCGACGCATTCACTGACGCGGATAACTTGCCTTGCGTCCGCGCGAGTGAAATGTCGAACCCAACACCCCTCCCTCGTCGCCTCCACGAAACGGGCGGCAGAGTGCCGTCCGGAACCAGAGGGACAATCCAATGCGTAAAGTGACAGCCGGGCTTTTTCATTCCGTTGATGGGGTGGTCGAGGACCCGTTCAAATTCCAGTTCGACAGTTTTGATGATCAGCTCGGCGCAATGCTGACAGGGGTGCAGGAACGCGTCGACACTGTGCTCATGGGCCGCGTCGGCTGGTCGGAATGGGCGGGCTATTGGCCCAAAGCCGAGCAGGATCTCGACTTTGCCCAGTTCATCAATGGCGTGCCCAAATATGTGGCTTCGAAAACGCTGACCGCTGCCGACACGGCCAGATGGTCCAATTCGACTCTGATCGAGGGCGACGTGCTCGATTTTGTCCGCCAGCTCAAGTCGCAACCCGGCGGCGAGATTGCCGCCATGGGCGGCATTTCGCTGGTGCGGCAATTGCTGTTTGCCGGGCTGATGGACGAGCTGTCGCTCATCACCCATCCGGTGGTTGCAGGCGAGGGAAGGCATCTGTTCGAGCCGGGTGATCCGACGACAAGGCTGGAACTGGTCCGCTGTGAGGTGACGCCAAAGGGCAATGTGGTGCAGGTTTACGCCAAGCGGTCCTAGCAGGACGCCCTCGTGTTTCGACGGTCGAACCGTGAAGGGCGAGGGCAGCTGCCCCGGTTGCGGCAGCGCCACCCAGTCCTTCCCGTGAGGTCCGCGGGAGCTGGGTAGGCTCCGCACCAGGCGAGCCGCATGGCTGAAAACACCAATGCAAGAATAACCCGCATAAAAATAATCCCCGCCCCTCCATCATTCCCCATAATCGCCCCATCACTCCCGCGGCGGACGGACTGCAGCGAACTTTTGCGGGGGGAGCCGGTTGGGTGCTGGGTCGCTCCAGGACCTGCCTGCGGGTCGGTCACCTTGCGACGAGCGATCAAAAGGGACCACGATGCGCAGGAGAAACCCGGTATCCCGAGGCGGCGACGTCTCTATTACTTAGTTTTACTGAGACGCACGCGCCTCGGGATACGTCCATGCAACGCAAAGCCGGTGGCCTGAGGGTCGACCGGGGTGTCGTGCTGGCCGGGGCCGGGTCGGGTGGGCGTGGTTCGACTGCAGCCCCTTGACGAATCCGGCGCGCTGGATTCTGCCTGAGCGAAGATTTCGGAGGTTCACCCGTCATGCGTCAAAGGCTTGTCGCGCTTCTGTCGTCCCGCCGCTGGGAGCAAGCGATCATCGCCGTCATCGTGATCAATTCGATCATTCTCGGGCTCGAGACGGAGCCGGGGATCATGGCGGCTTATGGACCGGTGCTGCAGGCGCTCGATGCGGTGATCCTGGGGATCTTCGTTGTCGAGATCACCCTGCGTATCTTTGCCTTTGGACCGCGTTTTTTCCGCGATCCCTGGAGCCTGTTCGATTTTGCCGTGGTGGCCATTGCGCTGGTCCCCGCTGCCGGGCCGTTCCAGGTGTTGCGCGCCCTACGTATATTGCGCGTCCTGCGGCTGATTTCGGTGATGCCGGCGCTGCGGCGCGTGGTCGGCGGGCTGATCGCGGCGCTGCCGGGCATGAGTTCCATCGTCGTCCTGATGGCCATGCTGTTCTATGTGGCCGCCGTGATGGCGACCAATCTTTTTGGCGACGCCTTCCCCGACTGGTTCGGGCACTTGGGTGCTTCGCTTTATACACTGTTCCAGGTGATGACGCTGGAGAGCTGGTCCATGGGCATCGTGCGGCCGGTGATGGAGGCCTATCCTTATGCCTGGATGTTCTTCGTGCCCTTCATCCTGCTCTCGACCTATGCGGTGCTGAACCTGTTCATCGGCGTGATCGTCTCAGCCATGCAGGAGGAAACCGAGGCTACTGCCACGGCGGATCGGCAAACGCTGCATGAAGATTCTGCGCTGATGCTCTCGGAAATCCGGGCCCTGCGCGAGGAGGTCACGGCGCTGCGCAAACAGATCGATCGCTCGTGAAAAAGGCGACCCGGAGGCCGCCTTTTGAAGAGGTCTTCGATCAGCTCTTTTTGGCCAGTTCGATACTTTCGAGGATCACCCGGCGGGCCTCGTCCAGACCGCCGATGCGGTCGATGCGGGCCCATTTGTTGGGCTCGAGATCCTTGTAGTGGGTGAAGAAGTGCTTGACGCGCTCGAGCTGGATTTCGGGCATGTCGCCGATATCCTGGATGGCATCATACATGCGGGTGAGCTTGGACACCGGCACGGCGATGATCTTCTCGTCCTGGCCGCCATCGTCCTCCATGAACAGCACGCCGACCGGCCGGCTGCGCACCACGGCGCCGGGCACCAGCGGGCGGGAGTTCATGACGATGACGTCGAGCGGGTCGCCGTCGCCGCACAGGGTGTGGGGCACGAAGCCGTAATTGCCCGGATAGCGCATCGGCGTATAGAGGAAACGGTCGACGAACAGCGCGCCCGAATCCTTGTCGATCTCATACTTGATCGGCTCGCCGCCCAGCGGCACTTCGATGATGACGTTGAGCTCGTCGGGCGGGTTCTTGCCGGTGGGGATCGCGTCAATATTCATTGCTGTCTACACTTGCGAGAGAGGGGAGGGTGTTGCGGGCAGGTTCTGCCCACAATGGCCGCCAAAGGCAAGGCTCAAATCGGAGGAGGCGCCCTGCGGCGCCCGGCGTGGTTTATTTCACGATCAGCACCGGAATGGCGGCGCGCGCCAGCACCTCGGCGGCCTGGCTGCCCAGCAATAGGCGGTTGAGTCCGCGCCGGCCATGCGAGCCCATGACGATGAGATCGCAGTTCTTTGCCGCCGCGGTTTCGAGAATGCCATCGGCGGGGCGGTGGCGCGGCAGGTGCAGGGTTTCGGCGGTAATTCCCGCGTCCTGCGCGCGGTGACGGGCATCTGCCAGCAGATTGGCTGCCTCGGTGGCATAGGCTTCCTCGAGCCGCGCGACGATGGGGCCGGCATCGATGGTGCCGAAGCCGCCCGCACCGATGCCGGTGGCGACCGGATCGGTGGCGGTCACAATGGTCAGGGTCGCGTGGTTCTGCCGGGCGAGAGCGAGGGCTGCGTCGAGGGCCTTGTTGCCAAGGTCGGATCCGTCGGTTGCAATCAGCAGGTTCTTGTACATGATGCCGTCTCCTTGTCCTGTGACTGTAGCACGGTCATCATGGCGGCGATTTGATTTCGATCATGCCTAGATGTTTTCAATCAGGAGATTAGCGCAATGGCCCTACCTGTCATCCGCAATTTTGTCGTGTCCGCCTTGCTGGCGGCGCTGACCGTGTCGCCGGCCCTGGCCCAGTCCGGCTTCACCAGCGCCTATACCGATCTCAACCTGGATGACTGCCTGATCCTGGAAGCCGATGATTTCGGCGCCTCATGGGCCTGTCCGGGCTATAAGGGCTTTCCCCTGATGGTGCAGGAAGGGGACCTCAGGTTCTCGCTCAGCTATGGTTTTGATGCCGATGAGAACGACGTCGGGTTCCAGACCCTGCCGCCATTCAATGTGCTGGGAGAAAAGCTGGAATGGCGGCTATCCAATGCGCTGGGGCGCTGGTTTCCCATTGCCACCATCGTGCGCTACCACACCGCCCATCCCGAAACCGGCGAGAATTATGGGCAGGTTCTGGTGGTCAGCCAGATCGCAGAGGGCAATAGCTGCCACATCGCCTATGTCGATGCGCGGGCCAACGCCAATGCCAATGAGCTGGCGCGGGAAGCGGCCGACAGGGCCGGGGATTTTGATTGCATGACCGATGAGGTCGAGATCATCGGGGCGTTCGAGGCCTACTAACCCTCTTCGGTGGCCTCGGCGGCGCTGCCGCGGATCTGGTTGCGCAGAATGGTGCGGTCGCGGCTGGAGACGCCGATCAGTTCGGCAATGCGCCAGACCATATTGTCTTCCAGTTCGTGGTTCTTGCGGTCGGCAAAGACCACGGTCCACATCATGCGGATGATCTCTATGCGATCATCCATGTCGAGCTGGATCAGGCCACTGGTGAATTTGTAGAAGTCCACTGCCTCGGCATCGCGCTTCTGGGCTTCGCGCACCAGCTTGTCCACGGCGTTTTCATCAAGATCATAATGATCCATCAGGGCGCCGCGAATGGCGGAGCGCTCCTCGTTTTGAATGGAGCCATCGACTGCGGCCAGATGCACCAAAAGGGCCGCCACGGCCAGCTTGGGGTCGTGCAGGTCGGGGGGAGCCTCGGGTTTTCCAAACAGACGGGTCAGGGCCTCGAACATGGCGGTCAGCCTTCCTCGGGGTCGATGGACAATGCGGGTTGCTGCGCGCCGGGAGGCGGACAGGGGAAGACTTAGCCAGATGCGGGGCGGGCTCAATGGGCTTCGTGCCGCTCTCACGCGGTCTTGACCGGGTTGATGCAGTCTCGCCACACCCGGCAGGCGCAAAAGGGACTCGACTCTTGAAAGATTCGGAGTCTAAATGTTCCTGTTTTGTTCACATAGCTCATAGCATCATGCAAACCCAGGACCGCCAACAGCGCCTTGCCGCGCTGCGGGACACCATTGCCGATATCGAGCGCAAGCCGGCGCTGGCCGAAGCCCGGCAACGAGTGGCATCGGACCATGACGGCTTTCCGGAGCTGCCGGGCGGGTTGCTGCAGGAAGTCTATACCGATCAGTCGCGCAATGCCGGTGCGGCGTTGGGTTTTGCCCTGGCGCAGGCAAAGGCGCTGTTAACGCCAAGGCGCATGGCCGTGCTTTATCTGCAGCTGGCAGGGGAAACGCAAAATCTGGGTCTGCCCTATGGTCCGGGGCTCGTGAGCTTCGGGTTCGACCCGGCCGCGCTGGTGCTGATCCGGCCGGCCAATATGAGCGAACTGCTCTGGGCGGCCGAGGAAGCTCTTGCCTGCAGGGCCGTGGCAGCCGTGATTGCCGATATCTGCCGGCCGCACAAAGCGCTCGACTTCACGGCCAGTCGCCGGTTGGGCCTGCGTGCCGCCGAGGCGGGCAGCTCGATGTTCTTTCTGCGCTATGGCACCGAGCGGCAAGCCAGTGCCGCCCATCTGCGCTGGCACCTGATGCCCGGGGTCAGCACTGACAAATCCTATGATGACCGTGCGCCGGGCAATGCGCGCTGGCAGGTCCGGCTCGAACGCGGCTCCATTGGCAAGCAGCATGCGCAATGGATGCTGGAATGGACAGAAAATGGCCTCTCACACATCCCTTCTCGACCCGATGTCCGGCCGTTTGCTGGATCGGCGCTTCCTCGTCCTGTTCCTGCCCTATTGGCCGACGGATTATCTCAAACGGCGTGACCCGGCCCTCTCAGCACCCCTGGCGCTTTACGAGCGGATCAAGGGCGGGCTGCGGATCAGCGCGCTGGACCGGGAGGCAGGCGCAGAGGGCATAAAGCGCGGCCAGAACCTAGCCGATGCGCGCGCCCTGGTGCCGGGCCTGACCGTGATGGAAATGACCCCGGGCCTGCTCGAAACCGGCTTTGCCGATTTCGCCGACTGGCATTCCAATGCCAGCCCCTTGGTAGCGGTGATGCGCGATGCCGCTCCCTTTGGGGATCTGGTGCTCGACATTACCGGGGTCGATCATCTGTTCGGCGGCGAAAAGGCCATGCTGGGCCGCCTGCTCACGCGGTTGCGGGCCCTTGGCTACAGCGTTTCGGGCGCCATAGCCCCCACGATCGGGGCGGCCTGGGGTTTCGCGCATTTCGCGCCAAACCAGGTGGTGGATGGTCTTGCCCTGGCCGACAGGCTCGATGACCTGCCGGTCGCCGCCCTGCGCCTGACGGAAAAGCAACTCGCCACGCTCGATCAGATGGGTCTCTACCGGATCGGGGATGTGCGTGGCCGGCCGCGCCAGCCCCTGCAGGCGCGGTTTGGCGCCTCCCTGCTCAACCGGATCGACCAGGCCTATGGGCATGTCTCCGAGCGCATGAGCCCACGCCTGCCGCCGGCCGAACATTATACAGAGCGGCGCTTTGCCGATCCGATCAGCCGGATGGAGGATGTGCTGGCCACAGCCGCAGAATTGGCTGTTGTGCTCTGCCAGCGCCTCGATGCGGCGGGTCTGGGCGCCCAGAGCTTTCATCTTTTTCTCTACCGTGTCGACCACAGGGTCATGACCTTTTCGGTCAACTCGGGCCGGGTGACGCGAGACCCGGGGCATATTGCGGCCCTGTTCAGCCATCGTGCCGAACGACTGGCCGGGGACTATGACGCCGGTTTCGGCATCGACATGATCCGTCTAGCCGCCAGTTCGCTTGATGCTCTGCTTGCCGTCCAGGCCGGGGCCTTCACCGAGGAAAACGGCACGGCCGATATCGATCAGCTCAATGATCGGATGTCGAGCCGGCTGGGCACGATGGCTGTCCTGCGCATGCAATTGCTCGAAAGCCATCTGCCGGAACGGGCGGCGCGGCTGGTTCCGGTACAGGCGGCGGGCGAGACGGACGGCCCGGAACTGCCCCAACTCACCCGTCCCTTGCGGTTGTTGCCGGAACCGGAGCGGGTCCTGATCAGTGCCGAAGTGCCCGATGGCCTGCCTGCGGCCATGATATGGCGCGGCCAGCGCTACAGGCTGGTGCGCGCTGCCGGTCCGGAACGGCTGGGTGCGGAATGGTGGCGCCGCGGCGAAAGACTGCAATTGGTGCCGCCGCCCGTCCCCCGTCCGCCGGCGCCTGGCGAAAAGCCGGCGCCGCCACCGCATGTTCCCGCCCTGCCGCTGCATGATGCGGATGGGCAGACGCGCGATTATTACCGGGTGGAGGATGAGACGGGACGGCGCTTCTGGCTGTTCCGCCTGGGGCTCTATGGCGGGCCAGAACTGCCGGTCTGGTATTTGCATGGATTGTTCCAATGAGCGCGGTCATCACCCTGCCGCGCAGCAATCGGGGGGCGGGGCGCAAATCCGCTCCGGTGCCCGCTTATGCCGAGTTGATCGCGACCAGCAATTTCTCCTTTCTGCGTGGCGCGTCTCATCCCGAGGAGCTGGTTGCGGCGGCCATGCATATGGGCATGAGCGCCTTTGGCTTTTGCGACCGGAACAGTTTTGCCGGTGCCGTGCGGGGCTATGTGGCGGCCCGGGATTTTGAGGAGCGATCACCCGATTTCCGCTATCTGGTGGGGGTGCGGCTGTGCTTTGCCGATGGCACGCCCGATATCATCGCCTATCCCGGCGATCGGGCTGCTTATGGGCGTCTGTGCAAGCTGCTGACCCTGGGCAATCAGCGCGGCGAAAAAGGCAAGCCCAGGCTGGTCTTCTCGGACCTTTTGGGTGCGGGCGTGCCGGATGACCGGGATGAAATGCGGCCTGCCGAGGATTTCTCGCAAGGCCAGCTTTTCATCCTCATGCCCGATGAAGGCGATTGGGCATTGAACGCGGCCGTGCTGGCGCGGTTGACCGGGGTGGCCCCGGGCCGGGTCTGGGTGGCGGGCGTGCCGCGTTTCGATGGCGAGGACCGCGCGCGCCTCAATCGCGTCGATGCACTGGTCCGGCGCCATGGCGCTCGCATGATCGCCAGCAATGACGTGCTATATCACGAGCCCGACCGCCGGATCGTGGCCGATGTGGTGGCCTGCATTCGCGAGCATAAAACGCTGGAAGAGGCCGGGTTCCTGCTCTCTGCCAATGCCGAACGGCATCTCAAGAGTCCCAAGGAAATGGCGCGGCTGTTTGCCGAGCATCCCGAGGCGATCGCCGAGACCTGCCGGTTGGCGGGGCAAATCGGTTTTACCCTCAGCCAGCTCGAATATAATTATCCCGAGGAGGTCGTGGGCAATGATGAAACCGCCCAGCAGACACTGGAACGTCTGACCTGGGCGGGGGCCGAAAAGCGTTTCCCAGAAGGCCTGCCGCCCGGCACGCGAGAACAGATCGAGACCGAACTCCGGCTCATCGATGAAAAGCGCTATGCCGCCTATTTCCTGACCGTCTATGACATTGTGCAATTTGCCCGCTACGAAAAGGGCATCCTTTGCCAGGGACGTGGGTCGGCGGCCAATTCCACGGTCTGTTACTGCCTCGAGATTACCGAGGTCGATCCGCGCAAGGCCAATCTGGTCTTTGGCCGCTTCATCTCCACCGAGCGTGACGAACCGCCCGATATCGATGTCGATTTCGAGCACGAGCGGCGCGAGGAGGTGATGCAATATGTCTACCAAAAGTATGGCGGGCGGCGCACGGGCCTCACCGCCAATGTCATCACCTATCGCTCCAAAAGCGCCATTCGTGAGACGGCCAAGGTTTTCGGTGTGTCCGACGACATGATCAACGCCTTCAACCAGCTCCATTGGGGCTGGGGATCGGGGGTCGATCTTAAGAGCGTTGCCGGCCTAGGGCTCAATCCCGATGATCCGGTCCTGGCGCAAATGTTCGAAGTGGTGAAGGTGCTGCGCGGGTTTCCACGCCATCTTTCCCAGCATGTGGGGGGCTTTGTCATCACCCGCGATAGCCTCGAAAGTCTCGTGCCGATCAGCAAATCAGCCATGGACAGCCGCACCATCATCGAATGGAACAAGGACGACATCGATGCGCTCAAGATCTTGAAGGTCGATATCCTGGCGCTGGGCATGCTGACCTGCCTGAGGCGCGCCTTCGACCTGATGGAAACCCATTACGGACATAAGGTGGAGCTGGCTGAGCTGCAGAGCGAGGAATTTTTCTATCCGGAGCGGGCCGCACCTGTCTATGACATGACCAACCGCGCTGACACGATTGGGGTCTTCCAGATCGAGAGCCGGGCGCAGATGTCCATGCTGCCGCGCCTCAAGCCCAGGGTCTTCTACGATCTGGTGATCGAGGTGGCGATTGTCCGGCCCGGGCCGATCCAGGGCAATATGGTTCATCCCTATTTGAGACGGCGCCAGGGAATCGACAAGGTCGAGTATCCCAGCAAGGCGCTTGAAGCGGTGCTGCATCGCACGCTGGGCGTGCCGCTGTTCCAGGAACAGGCCATGCAGATCGCCATTGTCGGTGCCGGCTTTTCTCCTGGCAAAGCCGACCAGTTGCGCCGGGCCATGGCGGCCTGGCGACGAACGGGCAAGATCGCCCAGTTCGGGGACGAGTTTATCTCCGGCATGATGGCAAATGGCTATACCGAAGCCTTTGCCAAGCAGAGCTTTGCCCAGATCC
This sequence comes from Devosia polycyclovorans, assembly GCF_042181575.1. Lineage (GTDB taxonomy): Bacteria > Pseudomonadota > Alphaproteobacteria > Rhizobiales > Devosiaceae > Devosia > Devosia polycyclovorans. The sequence continues at coordinate 776,016 of NZ_CP170082.1, forward strand.
AGGGTTTTGCCGAATATGGCTTTCCCGAAAGCCATGCGGCCAGCTTTGCCTTGCTCGTCTACGCCTCGTGCTGGCTCAAGTGTCACTATCCCGATGTCTTTGCCTGCGCCCTGCTCAATTCCCAGCCCATGGGGTTTTACGCACCCAGCCAGTTGGTGCGCGATGCGGCCGAGCATGGCGTCGATATCCGTCCTCCCGACATCAATTGCTCAAACTATGACAGCACGCTTGAAGATGGCGCATGGGACGCCAAGGCGCATATCCGGCCTCGGCATGCGGAAATGAAAGACGTTATCTGGACACAAAAAGCCCTTCGCCTGGGTCTCCGGCAGGTCGATGGCCTGGCGCAAAAGGATGCCGAGCGCATCGTCGCCAGGCGCCAGGATGGCTATCGATCCATCCGGGATCTCTGGCTCAGGACCGGCGTGCCCGTTGCCAGCCTCGAAAAGTTGGCCCGCGCCGACGCTTTTGCCTCATTGGGGCTCAACCGGCGCGAGGCCCTTTGGGCGGTCAAGGGCCTCATTGGCACTTATGGTGCCGAAACCCTGCCGCTTTTCGCCGCCGAACCGCAATTGGAAACCCCTCAGGACGAGCCGGCAGGCCTGCCAATGATGGCGCCGGGCGAGGAGGTGATCCATGACTATTCGACCCTGTCGCTCTCGCTCAAAGGGCATCCTGTGCAGTTTCTGCGGCCCATGTTGATGGCCCGCGGCACCACCCGGGCGGACAATCTCGTCCATGTCGCCAATGACGTCGTGGTCGAGGTGGCCGGGCTGGTCCTGGTGCGGCAGCGGCCGGGCACGGCCAGTGGCGTGATCTTCGTGACGCTCGAAGATGAGACCGGGGTAGCCAATATCGTGGTCTGGCCCAAGCTGTTCGAGGATGACCGGCTGCGCAAGGTGCTGCTCTCAAGCCGCATGCTGGCGGTGCGCGGCAAGGTGCAGTCCGAGCAGGGGGTCATTCATGTCATTGCCCAGGATATGGAAGACCTGACCCCGCAATTGCTCGATCTGTCACATGGCAAGGATTATGGCGAAAAGATCGTGGCCCGGGCCGATGAAGGCAAATCGGGTCCGCCGGGCAGCCAGAGCCGCGACCGGCAGGCCATCCGCGAGGAGGAACTGGCGCGGCGCCGCGCCTATGCCGCCATGCCCAGCGGCCGGAATTTTCACTAATCCAGTGCCGTTCAGGCGAGCAGTGCGTCAATCCGGCTGGCCAGGGCAATGTCCTTTTCGCTCAATCCCCCCGCATCATGGGTCGAGAGGTGGATCGAGACCTTGTTGTAGACATTGGACCATTCGGGGTGGTGTCCGGCCTTCTCGGCAAGCAGGGCCACCCTGGTCATGAAGGCGAAGGCCTCGGAAAAGTCCTTGAACTTGAAATCCCGCCCAATTGCGTCCTGGGCCGGCTCATAGGACCAGTCACCCAATGACGCCAGCGCCGCTTCCCGGGCTGGGGGAGAAAGTTTTTCAACCATGATGGCCTCCAATAGGGCATGCTTGCCCGCGCAACGCACATGAGCACACAATAGCTCCAGCGGCAGGAGTCGCCGCAGCCTGATCAATATTAACCTACCATTCAGCCTGCAGTCCAAATCGCCGCCGCAAACCGGCGCACTGGCAAGGGCTTGTTAAGGCCTCGCCCCCCCAAATGGCGCGACAATAGGGAAATTTCCGTGCTGAATTCAGCCAGAAAGACAATGCCGGCCCTGGACTATGTGTCCATTGTCCGCTCGGTCTATGGAGACCGGGGGGCTATGCTGGCTGGCGCCTTCGCCAGCGGGCTGACCGCCGCGCTGACGGCCTGGCGCTCCCAATCCCTGCCGCTTTATGCCGTGGCGCTGGCGATCGTGGTGCTGGGCATTGTGCGCTATCTCAACATGCGGGCCTTCTGGCGTGCTGCTATCGACAATGACGATGTGATGGCCGCGCAGCACTGGGAAGACCGGGCAACGCTGGCAGGTGCGACCCTGGCCCTGGCGCATGGGCTTTGGTGCCTGGCCTCGCTTTGGCTGGTCAGCGATCCCTTTGCCGAACTGGCGAGCATTTCCCTCTCCATCGCCGTGATGGTGGGCATCTGTGCCCGGAATTTCGGACTCGACCGGCTGGTGACCCTGCAATTGCTGGGCGTGATCGTGCCGATGGGGGCCGGCCTCTTGATCCATGGCGATGTCTATCACGCCATCCTTGCCGTGCTGCTGCTGGTCCTGCTCACAAGCTTCCGGAAGCTGGCCGGCGATATTCGCGCCATCCTGCTTTCGGCCGTGCATGGCCGGGTCGAGGCCTCGCGCCTGGCGGCCGAGCTGGATATCGCCATCACCACGCTCGAGCATGGGCTCTGCATGCTCGATGAGAACGGCACGGTGACCGTGGCCAATGAGCGGGCCAGCCGCGTTTTTGCGCTGCTCGGAATTCGCCAGCTTGCCAATCAGCCGTTCGGCACAGTGCTGGCGGCGCTGGGCGCCAGCAACCGTGTTCCGCGCACCGCGGTCGAACAGCTTGGCAGCATGATATCGCGCCGCGCTTCAGGAAAGGTGCTGCTCTCGCTCGATCCGGGTCAGTATTACGAAGTAACCGTCAGTTCGCGCGGCAAGCGCAGCGTGCTTCTGTTCGAGGACATTACCGAACGCGTCCAGGCAGAGGAACGCATCAGCTTCATGGCGCGCCACGATGCGCTGACCAACCTGCCCAATCGTACCCATTTCGGCGAACTGGCGATTGATGATCTGGCAAGCCGGGCCAGGACCGGTCAGCCCAGCGCCCTGATGATTTTCGACATCGACGAGTTCAAGCACGTCAATGACAGCTTCGGCCATGTGGTGGGCGACAATCTGCTGCGCCAGACCGCCAGCCGCCTGCGCGCCGTTTTGCCCCCAGGCACAACGCTGGCCCGGTTGGGTGGAGATGAATTCATCGCCCTTTCGGGCTCCGACACAGACGGGGCGCGGGCCGACGCGGAGAAAGTGCTGGATGCCTTTCACGAACCGTTTGAGCTGGAAGGCCATCATCTGTCGGTGCAGCTCAGTGTTGGCATAGTGTGCAGTGCAGACAGCAGCGGCGAACTCGATGAGCTGATGACCAAGGCCGACCTTGCGCTCTATGCCGCAAAAGGTGAGGGCAAGGGGCGAAGCCAGCTTTTCCATGCGCAGATGGATATCGACTACCATTACCGCCAGCGGCTCAAGGCCGATCTGCGCGATGCGGTGGCGTCGGGCGCGCTGTCTCTTGTGTTCCAGCCCCTGCTCGATATTTCCAGCCATCGGGTGGTGTCCTGCGAGGCGTTGGCCCGCTGGACGCATCCCGAACTGGGGCCGATCGCGCCGGCGACCTTCATCCCGCTGGCCGAGGAAATGGGCATCATTTCCGACATTACCGCCTTTGTGGTGCGCAGTGCGGTAGCCGAATGTCGGCAATGGGCCGGTGAGGTTGGAGTTGGCGTCAATGTCTCGGGGCGCGACTTCCGCGGGCTGGATCTGCCCAAGCTGGTCGACGAGGCCCTGGCCGAGGCTGGACTATCGGCGCCGCGACTGGAGCTGGAAGTGACGGAGACAGCGGTCATCGAGGAAACCGCGCTGGCCCAGAGCGTGTTGGAGAGCCTGTCGTCTCGCGGCGTCTCCATCGCCCTGGACGACTTCGGTACCGGTTACTCGTCGCTGAGTTATCTCAGCGGCCTGCCATTCAACAAGCTTAAGATCGACCGCAGCTTCGTACAGGACATTGCCAGTGATGCGCGGGCGCTGAGCCTTCTGGCCAATGTGGCGCGGCTGGGACGGGATCTGGATCTTACGGTCGTCGCCGAGGGCGTTGAGACCGAGGAGCAGCTTCAGGCCATGCTCATGCATACCGGCATCCAGCAGGTGCAGGGCTATTTCTTCAGCCGGCCCTTGCCCGCACGGGACATCGCAGAACTGATCGGGCGTCTCAACGGGCAGGCCCATCCGTTGACCCCGGCAAATCGTAAACATGGTTAACCTCGTTAACGTTTTGATAACCATATGCTTTTGCCGCCGGTGATGGCTAAGTGGCCGTGCCCTCGTGATTTTTCCGCATGCGGAAATCCCTAACAAAAGGTTAAGCTCCGGCCGTCCATCGAAAATGGTAGCGGTAAATGAGTGCGGCAATGGATAGGGCAGCGGGCGCAACCTCGCAATTTGCCACAAGCCTGATCGACCTGCTGGATCGCGTGCATTATCGCCGCGTGTCGGTCGAAGAGCAGTTCGATCCGGTCTACAAGCTGCGCTACGAAGCCTATCGCCGAGAGGACTTCATTCCGATCAATTCCCAACAGATCACCCGGGACAAGTTCGACGATGCGCCGAACTGCCATTGTTTCGGTGTCTATATCGATGATCGCCTGGTCAGTTCGATCCGCTTGCACGCAGTGACGGGCGACGAGCCAACTTCGCCCAGCCGGCTGATCTGGCCCGATGTGCTGGGCGGCCTGCTTGCAGAGGGTGGCGCCTATATCGATCCCAGCCGTTTTACCGCTGATCACGACGCGTCGCTGGAATTTCCCGCCCTGCCATACCTCACCCTCAGGGTTGCGGTGATGGCCTGTGAGTATTTCCAAACCACGCATTGCATTTCATCGGTGCGGCCTGAGCACGGCCCGTTTTACCGGCGGGTGTTCGGGCTCGAGCAGATGGCCGGGATCGGGCATTGGGGCGAGTTGACCTTCCCGGTCTGCCTGTTCGGCGCCCGGGTCGAGGTGATCTACAACAAGGTGATGTCCCGCTTTCCCTTCTTCATGTCGACCCATGAGGAGCGGGCGGCGCTGTTCGCGCCGAACGTGGAGCGTGTGCCGGCCATCGCACCCACCGCGCGCATGGCCCATCGCCTGCGGTTGCTGGACGCTGCACAAAGTTAGTGCGGGCAATCTGAAGGGGTGGTGCCGCAGAAGGGACTCGAACCCCCGACCCCATCATTACGAATGACGTGCTCTACCAACTGAGCTACTGCGGCGTTCCGCCGGGGCGTGCCCCGGGTGGATGGCGGGTCTTTTACTGGGCGTTTTCGGCCGGCGCAAGGGGCAAGGATGGCTCATTGGACAGCAGGGCCGGTGTCGTTCCTGCGGCCGGCGAGGGGGTGGCCTGGGGACGCGCGGTGGTGGCGACCGGAACCTTCCATTCAAAGGCATCAAGCCGCCCGGTCACCGGGGAAACCGGCTCCCATTCGTCGCTGACAATGCCATCGGCGGTCCAGGCCGGATCGCGCGGCGCGCGAACGGCGCGAGCCAGCCATTCGCGAGCCTTGCCCTGATCGCCGTTCTGACCCTCCTCGATCTCGGCCATCAGGCTGGCCACACCCTGCGTCACGTCGGTCGCAATGAACGGCGCCAAGGCCTCGCGGGCGCGCGGCCAGTCATAGGCATCAATGGCAGCGCGGGCCATGGCCATGCCAGCAGCACGGTGCGGTGGTGGCATCTCGATGATTTCGCCAATGCGCTTAAGCCTGTCCACCGCCGAGGCACCTGGCTGGGAATGGGCGTAAAGCGCGGCGACATCGGGATGGCCGGTGGCGCGCCAGATCCGGCGCAGCAGGCTTTGGGCACGGCGGGCTTCGTTGCGATTGGAATAGATGCGCGCCGCAATCAGTGCAGCCGGCACGAAATCGGGCAGCAACTTGAGCGCGGTCAGGGCATGCTCGAGCGCGCTGTTGGGTTGGCTGATTTCGCTTTCCCGGGCGCGCGCGGTCTCGATAACGGCCTGGCGGCGGCGCTTCCGGGCTTTTTCCTCGCGGGTCGAGGCGGGCTCGGCATTGACCATGCCGACGGCCTCCGCCCATTGGCCGCGCTTGGCCAGATCGTCGAATACCGCCTGGCTGGCCCAATTGGTTTCCGGCGAAAGCGTCAGGGTCTTGCGAGCAAAGGTCAATGCGGCGTCAGGGCGGTTCTGTGCGCGCGCCTGATCATAAAGGCCGGTGAGGGCGGCGACGGCGGTTTTCTCGCTGGCAATCAGAGCGCGATAATGCTCGCGGGCCGCCGGCATGTCGCCCAGAGCTAGATCGGCGCGGGCTTCAAGCAGCTTGGCCGCCCCATTGTCGGGCAGGCGCGCCTGCGCCTCGCGCGCCATGATGCGGGCGCGGGCCGGATCGCCGGCCTGTAACGCAATGACAGCGTCAGAGAGAGCTTCCACGCCCTGTTCCCGGCGCCGCGCCGCGCGTCGCCTGGCCATGGCCCTGGGTGCGCCGATCAGACGGCGGGCAATGGCCCAGACTGCGATGATCAGGGCCGCTGCAACCAGCAAGATGACCACGGCCGTTCCGAGGCGCGGCTGCATGCGATAGCCCGCCAGCTCCAGCGTGAGCGTGCCGGGCAGGGCAATAATCCAGGCCGCGATACCGGCTACAACCAGACTGCCGATGATCCAGGAGGCGAGACGAATCATGCGCCGGTCTCCCCGGTCAGGGCCGTCTCGCGCAACTGGGCAAGAAATTCTTCGGCCGCCGCGAGCCGGGCAATGTCCTCGACCAGCCCGCCGGCAGCGTCGTGCATGGGCCGGGGCAGGGCATTCAACTCAGCCTGCGCGGCCGAGAAGTCGCGGGCTGCCACTGCCGCCTCGAGACGGGCGATGATCGCGTCCGGGCTGTCGCCTTCGACAGCACCGGTGGGACGCATGGCGACCAGGCCGCGGAACCAGTCCAGGCCCGCATCCTGCCAGCTGGCCTCTGTGTCGGCCGGCCGGCCAGCCAGCATGTCGGGCAGCACTGCGTCGAGCCGGTTGGCGATGAGATTGGGTTGGGGCAGGCCGCTCGCAGCGGCGTCGGCCACAGCTTCAGGCACGAGATAATCGGGTCGCGCCTGGCGGAGCGCGGCCAGTTCGGTCTCATAGGGACGCCCAGCGTCAAAGGCACTTTCGAGTGACGAGAAGATCAGCGGCAGGCGAGCGGCGTTAAGGCCATCACCGGCCGTTTCGGATGTCATCTCAGTCAGCGCGGCGATGTCCTCTCGCGCCTGTGCCAGTTGCACACTGGTCTCGGCGGCACTGGTGCGCAGAGCGGCCAGTTCCGCTTCAATGGCCGTGAGATTTTCCGGGGACGCAGATTCCGGGCTCGAGCGCGACGCCAGCTCGTCCAGGCGGGTCGAGAGTGCGGTCAGATCTTCGGCGCTGGCAAGACCGCTCATGTCCAGAGTGTTGCCCGATTGTTCGGCCTGGCTGGTTTCGAGCGCGCCGACCCGTCGGGTGAGGGTCGAAAGCTCGTCCTGAACCGTGCTGGCGACCGTTTCGAGTTCGGGTATGGCGGTTGCGAATTGTGCCAGCCGCGGATCGGCCGGTGGAGCGGACTGTTCCGGCGCCGGCCAGAGACCATACCAGGCCAGCCCATAGGCCGCGCCAAGGCCTAGCGCTCCGCCGACCAGACCGGCGATCCAAACGCTGCCGCTGCCGTTGCCGCTGCCGACCGGAGCCGGGGCCGCCGGCTTGCTTGCTGTAGCGCTGGCCGGCTTTCCGGACGTGGCGCTGCTCCCGGACGTAGCAGATTTGGTCGAATCAGCCGGTTTGCTTCCGGCAGCAGACTTGGCGGTGCCTTCCAGCACAGGTGGCTTGACCGGGCCGGACTTGACCGGGCCGGACTTGGCGGCGGCCGGTTCGCCAGCCTTGGGGTCGGTGTCTGGCGTATGCTTGCCGGTGGTATCAGCCATGGCCCATCCTCTCATTCGCTCCGATCATGACCCAGTTTGCTCGCGGGCAAAAGCCAGTGCGATGCTCATCATTGCCTCTTCGCTGGGATGATCTGCCAAAAGTACACGGCTGAAATGCTTCTCGATCAGCGGCGTTGCGACATTTTCCGAAAGGCAGATGACAGGCAGTTGGCGGCGCACGGCCTCGGCAGTGACCGGGGCAGCCAACGTACAGAAGATTTCGGCAGTGCGGCGCGAATAGAACAAGACCGCGTCGAAGCTGCCGGTGGTCAATTGCCCGGCTATCTGTGGCGGCAGGGAGGTTTCGGCCACCATTTCATAGACAGGAACCGTCACCACCATGAGCCCATGCGGAGCAAGGGCATGCGCCAGATCGCCGCTTAAGTGTTTTCCGGCTGGATAGAATACGGGTCCGTCCAGCCGGGCCAGGGCGATGGTGGTAGCGAGCGACTCCAGCGTGCCATCGGCCGCGCTAACCTGGCTGAAGCCGAGCTGGCGCGCCTCATGGGCCGTACGGTCACCCACGGCGAAAACCGGCTTGTCCTGGATCCCGGCGGTGGCACCCAGATCGTTCAAGGCACGCAAGGCATTGGAGCTGGTCAGCGCAATGGCCGCAAAGCCCTCGGGCGGCGGCAAATGGGCGGGCAGGGTCTGGCGCGTCATCAGGGGAGCGATCTCGGCGGCGATGTCGAGCGCCGCCAACCGCTCGCATGTGCCCTGGGCGTCGGGCTCGGGCCGTGTGACCAGCATGCGCATCAGTCTGCCCATTGCGCCAGCCAATCGGGTCCGGCCTGATTGAGCAGGTCGCGGCCCACTATTTCACCCAGGGCGATCGGATCGTCACCTTCGGCCACGGCGCGGAAACTGGTCTGGCCGTCCAGACTGAGGATTTCGCCCTTAAGGGTGAGCTGCCCGTCTTCATTCAAGGTCAGGGCACCAACCGGGGTGCGGCAGGACCCATCGAGTACGGCAAGCATGCTGCGCTCGGCGGAGATGGCGGTGTGGGTCGGTGCGTGGTCGAGTGGTGCGATGAGCTCGCGCAGGCGATCATCATCTTTCCGGATGGCAAGGCCTATGGCGCCCTGGGCGGGGGCCGGCATAAAGTGTTCGGGATCGAGAATGGCGGTGGCGCGGTGACCCTCGTCCAGCCGGTTGAGGCCGGCCATGGCCAACAGGGTGGCGTCGGCGACACCGTCGAGCAGCTTTTGCAGGCGGGTGTGCACATTGCCGCGGAACGGCACGATCCTGAGATCGGGCCTGAGACGCAGGGCCTGGGCAGCGCGGCGGATGGAGGAGGTGCCGAAACGCGCCCCTTCGGGCAAATTGTCGATGCCTTTTACCGTTACCGAGAGGAAGGCGTCGCGCACATCCTCGCGCTCCAGGAAGGCGACCAATTCGATGCTGGCCGGCAAGCCCGTTGCAACGTCCTTGCTGGAATGCACGCCAATATCGATGCGGCCCGCGAGCAGAGCCTCGTCGATTTCCTTGGTAAAGACGCCCTTGCCGCCAATCTCGGACAGCGTGGTGTTGTCCTTCTGACTGCGATCGCCGCCGGTCGAAAACACCTCGATCTCGATTTGCTCCTTGGCCACGCCATGGGCCTCTGAAAGCAGATCGCGCACCAGATTGGCCTGGGCCAGCGCCAATGGGCTGCCGCGCGTTCCGATCCGGGCGAAGTGGGGGGGCGATTGCATAATCGGGCAGTCCTAGTGTACGCGATAGGCTCGGATTTGGAGTAGACCAGTTCGCCGTGACCGGGCAAGCACAAGCCATCATTCTGGGTATCGAGACCAGCTGCGACGAAACCGCCGCGGCGGTAGTCGTACGAGATCAATCGGGCCGGGGCACTATTCGTTCCAATGTGGTGCGCTCCCAGCTTGATGAACATGCCGCATTTGGTGGCGTGGTGCCCGAGCTGGCGGCGCGCGCGCATGTTGAATGGCTCGACCATATCATCGCGCAGGCAGCCGCGGAGGCGGGCATCGCCCTCAAAGATGTCGACGCCATAGCGGCAACGGCCGGGCCGGGGCTGATTGGCGGGGTTCTGGTGGGGCTGACCACCGCCAAGGCGCTGGCGGCCTCGCTGGGCAAGCCGCTGATCGCGGTCAATCATCTCGAAGGCCATGCTCTGACGGCGCGGCTGACCGACGGGGTACAGTTTCCCTATCTGATGCTCTTGGTGTCCGGTGGGCACAGCCAGTTTGTTCTGGTGCGCGGCGTGGGCGACTATGAGCGCTGGGGCGGCACGATCGACGATGCCCTGGGCGAAGCGTTCGACAAGGTCGCCAAGCTGTTGAGTCTCGGGCATCCAGGCGGACCTGCGGTGGAACAGATCGCGGCCAGCGGCGATCCGGCCCGGTTCAAGTTTCCGCGCCCCCTGCTGCGCGAGCAGCGCCTCGATTTCTCCTTCTCGGGCCTTAAAACAGCGGTGCGATTGCAGGCCGAGGCCCTGGCGCCTCTGAGCGAGCAGGATGTGGCTGATATCGCCGCGGGCTTTCAGGCGTCGGTCACCGAGATCATTGCCGTGCGCGCCCAACAGGCGCTGGAGCGGTTCAGTGCCGAATTGCCTCAGGCAGAGCCGCAATTGGTGGTGGCCGGTGGCGTGGCGGCCAATCGGGCCATTGCGAGAGCGCTTGAGCGCGTCACTCGGGAAATGGGAGCGCGCCTGGTGGTGCCGCCGATTGCGCTGTGCACCGACAATGGTGCCATGGTGGCCTGGGCTGGCGCGGAGCGCTTCGCGCTGGGGGCAGTCGACGGGCTCGAGGTCGAGGCGCGGCCGCGTTGGCCGCTCGATACGCCAGGCATGAAGGTTGGTGACCATGCAGCTTGAAAGCGTCGCCGTCATCGGGGGTGGGGCCTGGGGCACTGCACTGGCGCAGGCGGCGGTCATGGCCGGGCGAGGCACCAGTCTGGTGGTCAGGACGGCCGAGCAGGCAGAGGCGATCAATCGCGATCACGTCAATGTGCGGGCTTTGCCGGGCCAGAGCCTGCTGCCGGGCCTGGTGGCAACCGATCGGCTGGAGCCGGCCGATATCGTGATCCTGGCGGTCCCGGCACAGTCGACCCGGACGCTGCTCTCCGGGCTGGACCCGGAGATCCTGGCCGGACGGCCGGTGGTGCTGTCGGCCAAGGGGCTCGAAACCGGCACGCTGGCGCGGCAGAGCGAAATCCTGATCGACATGGCACCTGAAGCCATTCCCTTTGTGCTCTCCGGTCCCAGCTTTGCTGCCGATCTGGCAGCAGGCCGCCCGACGGCAGTGACGTTGGCAGGTGACGATGCCAGCGATACCTCGGCGCTGGCGGCTGCACTGGCCGGGCCCAGTTTCCGGCCCTATGCGGCCGATGACCGGATTGGCGTCGAGATTGCCGGTGCCCTCAAGAATGTCTACGCGCTGGCCTGTGGCGCGGTGGATGGCGCCGATCTGGGTGCCTCGGCACGGGCCGCGCTGATTGCGCGGGGCTATGCGGAAATGGCTCGGGTGGTCACCGCCATGGGCGGCTCGGCGCATACGCTGACCGGATTGGCCGGGCTGGGCGACCTCACTCTCACCTGCACCTCAGTGCAATCGCGAAATTATCAGTTCGGCATGGCGCTTGGGGCGGGGCGTACCACAGAGGAGATTGTCGCGGGCGGGGCCAAGCTGGCAGAAGGCGTGGCCACTGCGCCGGTCGCTGCAGCCCTGGCGAAAAGCCTTGATATCGAGGCGCCGCTGATCGATGCCGTTGACGCCGTAGTTGCCGGCAAAGCTGATATTACCACCATTGTTGCGGGACTGATGTCCCGACCGCTTAAAAGGGAAAACTGAAATGCTCTACGCCATGATCGCCAAGGACGCGCCCGGCGCGTTGCAGACGCGGCTCGATACGCGGCCGGCGCATCTGGATCACCTCAATTCGCTAGGCAAGAAGCTGGTCTTTGCCGGGGCGCTGCTCAATGCCGAGGAGCAGCCCGAAGGCTCGATCGTGGTGTTCGAAGCGGGCGATCTGGCCGAGGCCGAAGCGCTGGCGGCGGCCGATCCGTTTGTGCCGGCTGGTGTTTTCGCCAGCTATGAGGTCAAGCGCTGGCGCATTGCCATAAACACCACCGGCGTCGAGTTCTAGGGCGATGGCCTATTGGCTGATGAAGTCTGAGCCGGATGTGTTTTCCTTTGACGATCTGGTCGCCAAGACGGCCAAGGGCGAGGCCGAGGAATGGCACGGCGTGCGCAATTACGCGGCGCGCAACAATATGCGCGAGATGAAAGTGGGCGACGAGGCCTTCTTCTATCATTCCAATATCGGCAAGGACATTGTGGGAATCATGAAGATCGTGGTGCCCGCGCACCCTGACAGCACGGCCGAACTCAATGCCAAGGGTGAAGTGGTGTGGGAATGCGTGGATGTGCAATCGGTCAAGCCGTTTCCGCGTCCAGTGAGCCTGGCGGAAATCAAGGCAACGCCTGAACTGGCGGAGATCGAACTGGTGCGGCTCTCGCGCCTGTCGGTGTCCAAGGTCAGCGAGGCCGAATGGAAGCTCATCTGCAAAATGGGTGGCTTGTAGCCGTCCCGCAGGGGAAATCGCTCCGGTGGAGCGATTTTAGGCTACAAGGCCCGCAGAGCTATGCTCGCAGGGCGGGCGGCCGTCCCGCAGGGGAAATCGCTCCGGTGGAGCGATTTTAGGCTACAAGGCCCGCAGAGCTATGCTCGCAGGGCGGGCGGCCGTCCCGCAGGGAAATCGCTCCGGTTATCTGCTTATAAGTTGACTTGTCTAATCATCTATAAAATGGCAAGTCGTCCTGCGACGAGATAGGAGACGGTGATGGTCAAGCAGATGCGCAATTTCCAGGTAGTGGAGACCGGACACGTCACGCCCAACATGTTTCGCGTTCGCTTCGGCGGACCAGAGGCCTCCGAGTTTCCCGAAGGCTTTGCTGGCGGTTATCTCAAGCTGCGCATTCCGCTCGAGGGCGATGCGGTAGCAGTGCGCACCTATACGATCCGCCATCAGGATCGGGATGGCATCGATGTGGACTTTGCCCTGCACGGTGACAAGGATGCCGCCGGGCTGGCGACGCGCTGGGCACTCGATGCGCAGCCGGGCATGAGCCTGGAAGCAGGCGGGCCGGGCCAACCCAAGCCACTACCGGCGGCGGATGGTCACTATGTCATTGCTGGGGACATGACAGCGCTGCCGGCAATATCGGTCAATATCGAAGCACTGGGGCCGGGCGCCAGTGGCGACGTGTTTCTCGAAATCCAGCATGAGGATGATATCCAGGACCTGGCCGTGCCGCCCAATCTGCGCCTGCACTGGCTGGTCAATCCGGTCCCGGGCAGCAGGCCGGAGCTGTTGGCCGATGCGGTGCGCGGGCTCGATTGGCCGGCGGAGCTGACCTATGCCTGGGTGGCTACTGAGTTCGAGGCGATGCGCAATCTGCGGACATATTTGCGCGGCGAATGCGGGCTGGGTCCCGACCAGCTCTACATTTCGAGCTATTGGAAGCGCGGGTTGGTCGAGGATGACCACCGCACCGTCAAGAGCGCCGACGCGCAGGCCGAATCGGCTGCCTGAGCCGCGGCTCGTTCGCCTTGCAGCAAACCTCCTATCCCCTATCGGAAATCGAGAGCGCGGACTAAGCTCCGCAAGGTGCCAAATCTCGAGGGGGAAGAAGAATGGACTTTCTAGCTGTCAATTGGCTGGCCATCGTGCTGGCAACCGTGGCCAGCATGGCGCTGGGCGCGGCATGGTATGGGGTGCTCTCGGCTCAATGGCTGGCGGCCTCGGGCCGGACCAAAGAGGATATCGATCCCAAGGACTTCATGCCCTATGTGTGGTCGGTCATCGTGCAGCTTGTCATGGCCTATTTCCTGGCCGTGCTGACGCCGCCGCTGGCAGGGGCCATGACCATCGGCCATGGGCTGCAGATCGCCTTCCTGATGTGGCTGGGCTTCGTGCTGACCTCCATGATCCTCAATCATCGCTACCAGGGCAAGCCATGGTCGCTGACCATCATCGATAGCGGCTATATCCTGGCGGCCCTGCTGGTGCAGGGACTAGTGCTGGGCCTGTTCGGCTAGCTTTCGACAACGATCGGCGGGGCCTTCACGGGTTCCGCCGGCGGCGCATATTTGTTGAGCAGCGGCAGCTGCGTCATCGAAAAGACGACAGTCAGCGGCATGATGCCCCAGACCTTGAAGGCCACCCAGAAGTCGGTCGAAAAACTGCGCCAGACCACTTCGTTGAGGATAGCAAGCACCACGAAAAACAGGCCCCAATTGAGGGTCAGTTTCCACCAGCCCTCAGGCTTGAGCTTATAGACATCGCCAAAGACATATTTCAGCAGGGGCTGCCCGAACAGCAATCCGCCCAGTAGTACCGAGGCGAATAGCGTGTTGGTGATGGTGGGCTTGATCTTGATGAATGTGTCGTCCTGCAGCCAGAGCGTCAGGCCACCAAAGACCAGCACGACGGCGCCGGTGACCAGCGGCATCACTGCGATTTTTTTGAGGATCAGCCAGCTTAGCGCCAGCGAAATGACCATTGCCGCCATGAACCAGGCGGTGGCGACGAAAATGTCGGCACGCCCATTCATGATGAAGAAGACCACCAAGGGACCCAGTTCGAGCACGAGCTTAATGATCTGGGGACGCGTCTCGTCCCAATTGATTTCGGGTTCGTCTTTTTCGGTCATTCCATAATCCGTGTACTGCCGCCAATGTGAGGGGTACCGCGACCCGATGCAAGGCAGTAGCGGACAAGAGTGGTCAGATTTTGGCTCTGCGGTGCGTAAGAGGCTCCTGTTCCGCGCCCTAGTCCCGCCCGGCAATAGCCCGCGCAAAATCGGCCGCTTCGAATGGCTCGAGATCGCCCACGCCTTCGCCGACGCCGATGAAATGTACGGGCAGGCCGAACTTTCTCGCAATGGCGACCAGAATGCCGCCCCGCGCCGTGCCGTCGAGCTTGGTCATGACGAGGCCCGTGACACCGGCGCGCTGGCCGAAGATTTCGACCTGTTTCAGGGCATTCTGCCCGGTGGTGGCATCGAGTGTGAGCAGGGTCGCGTGCGGCGCTTCGGGCTCGACCTTCTTGATGACCCGGATGACCTTTTCAAGCTCGTTCATCAGCTCGTCACGGTTCTGCAGGCGCCCCGCGGTGTCGATGATGAGCACATCGCGGCCTTCGGCTTTGGCCCGGGTCACGGCGTCGAAGGCGAGGCCTGAGGCGTCGGCGCCAGCAGGCTTGGCGATCACCGGGGCGCCGGTGCGCTCGCCCCAGATCTGCAATTGCTCAATGGCGGCGGCGCGGAAGGTGTCGCCGGCAGCCAGCATGACCGACTTGCCTTCGGCGGCGAACTTTTGTGCCAGCTTGCCGATGGTGGTGGTCTTGCCCGAGCCATTGACCCCGATCATCAGTATGATGAACGGTTTTTTGCTCGTGTCTATCACCAGGGGTTGCGCCACCGGTCCCAGCACCTTGTCCACCTCGGCGGCGAGCACGGCGCGCACATCCTCGCCCGAAACGTCCTTGTCGAAGCGATCGCGGCGCAGCGTCTCGGTTATCGCCATGGCCGTGTCGATGCCCAGATCGGCCTGGATGAGCACATCCTCGAGCTCATCGAGCGTGGCGGCGTCGAGCTTGCGCTTGGTAAAAACCGACGTGATCGAATTGGTGAGGTTGTCCGAGGATCGCTTGAGGCCCGAGGCGAGGCGCGCAAACCAGCCTTTTGGCTGTTCGGGTTCGGCTATGGGCTGCGGCGCGGCAGTCAGCTCGTCCTCGACATCCTCTATATAGTCCGGCGTGGTTTCGGGTGGGCCGGGTGGCAAATCGTGCTCGCGCAGCGGCGACGGTTCGCTGGGTTCGACCGGCGTTGTTGGGTCGGCCCCCGGCTCGGGCACATCGGGGATGGCGTCTGGGGTCACCGGCGTTTCGGGAAGTGTTTCCTCAGGTGCAGGTGCCGGCTCGGACTGATTGCCGCCAAACAGGCGCTGGAAGAAGCCGGGTTTCTTTTCGCTCATGCGATGTCCTTGATAATCACGCGGCGACCTGAAGGGGCGCGCCGACCAGCCCGTCATTGCTCAATCCGGAAATCCGAACGCCGAGCAATTGGCCCGCCTCGGTTCCGGCAACGCGTACGGGAATGAATTGTTCAGTCCGCCCTAGGCCGCTGCGTTCCACCAGCACAGACGCTGATTGCCCGATGCGGCTTTGGCACAGGGCGCGGAACTGGCTTTCGCCTGCCTCGCGCAGCAGGGTAGCGCGCGTGCGGGCCACGGCTTTGCTGACCTGCGGCATGCGTGCAGCCGGCGTGCCGGGGCGCGGCGAATAGGGGAAGGCGTGAACATAGGTGAGGTTCGCTTCCGCAATGAAGCTTAGCGAATTTTCAAACATCTCTTCGGTCTCGGTCGGGAAACCGGCGATGATATCGGCACCGAAGACCATGTCGGGACGCAAGGAACGCAGCTTATCGACCACGGCCAGCGCATCCTCGCGCAGATGCCGGCGCTTCATGCGTTTGAGGATCATGTCGTCGCCCGATTGCAGCGATAGATGCAAATGCGGCATCAGGCGCTTTTCGCTCACTGCTTCATAGAGCGCGGGGTCTGCCTCGATGCTGTCGATCGAGGAAATCCGCAGGCGCGGCAGGTCCGGCACGTGCTTCAGGATCGACTGGGTCAGCAGTCCCAGAGTTGGTTGTCCGGGCAGGTCGGGGCCATAGGAGGTGATGTCGACGCCGGTCAACACCACTTCCTTGTAGCCATTGGCAACCAGTTTTTTGATCTGCTCGACGACCAGGCCCATGGGCACGGAACGCGAGGGGCCGCGGCCGAAGGGGATGATGCAAAAGGTGCAGCGGTGGTCGCAGCCATTCTGCACCTGCACAAAGGCGCGGGTGCGTCCGTCCATGCCCTCAATGAGGTGACCGGCGGTTTCCCGCACGCTCATGATGTCGTTGACCTGGACCTTGTCATTGAGCGGTGTGCCGAAAACCATAGGCTTGTAGCTTTCGGCCCTGAGCTTGTCAGCATTGCCGATGACCAGGTCGACCTCATCCATGTCGCCAAAGCTGCGCGCCTCGGTCTGGGCGGCACAGCCGGTGACGATGATGCGCGCTTGCGGGTTGTCGCGGCGCGCCTTACGCACGGCCTGCTTGGCCTGTCGGACCGCCTCAGCGGTCACCGCGCAGGTATTTATGATGATGGCATTGTCGAGCCCGGCCTTTTCGGCCTCGGTCTTCATCACCTGGCCCTCATAGGCATTGAGACGGCAGCCAAATGTCAGTGTCTCGACCGCCATCAGGCCGCCTCGCTGCGCGTCCAGGCGCCGGTAGCCGGGTTCAGCGTGCCACGCCATTCAAACTCGGCGGGACCGGTCAGGGTCACGTGATCATTATCGAGCCATTCAATGACCAGATCGCCGCCGGGCACGGTCACGGTTGCCTTGCGGGCGGTGCGCCTGGTGCGGGCGCCGTTGACGAGGGCCGCGCAGGCGGCCGTACCACAAGCCTGGGTCAGGCCCGCGCCGCGCTCCCAGGTGCGAAGAATGATGTGGTCGGGCCGGACCACCTGGGCAATGGAGATATTGGCGCGCTCAGGGAACAGGGGATGGTTCTCCAGCAGCGGCCCGAAGCGGTCGAGCGCATAGGACCAGACGTCGTCCTTGACCCAGAAGGTGGCGTGCGGATTGCCCATGGACGCGACTGCCGGAGAATGCAGCACGGGCGCATCAATTGGCCCGATCTGCAGTTCGACATAGCGGGTATCGGCAAACTCCTCGCTGAGAGGAATCTCGTACCAGGCAAATTTGGGCGTGCCCATGTCAACCGAAATGCGTCCGTCTTCGGCTTCCTCGCCAAAAAGGATGCCAGCGACGGTTTCGAAGGTGAAGCGCTGCCGGCCCTGCTCGGCGCTGAGCATCTGCACCACGCAGCGCATGCCATTACCGCAAGCCTGGGCGATGGAGCCGTCGGAATTGATGATCTCGATATAGTTGGCTGTGCCGGGCGTGCGGGCGTCGTGGATCGCCATGATCTGGTCGAAGCGCGTCTCGGGTCGTGCATTGATGGCAATGGCCGCTTCAGGAGTGACGCGCGCCTTCGTGCCGCGCAGATCGGCCACGATGATCTGGTTGCCCAGCCCGTTCATCTTCAAAAAGGGGACGTCGCTCACGCCACAATTCCATGCTGTTTCTGCCGCGCCGGCAGGTTTGAAGCCTTATATGGCGGAACTGGGCCGCAAATGCCAGTGCGCGGCTCGGTCTGCGCGCGGCCGGGGTAGGGCTGGGTGCCGCCGCATTCCAATAATTTTCTTTTAATCTTAACCACTTGGGGGTGGGTCCGTTTTAACCAGAGCGACAGTTTTCGGGTGCGTCTGGCGGCCGGTGGGATAAGTTGGCAGCCAAAGATTTCATCATTGCCGCTTTTTGCGGGAGCCATGCCTATGAACATGCCGCTTATTTCCGACCAGATTATCACCGACTGGCAGCCGCACTACCCCAAGCTCTGGGGCAACCAGGCCCTGCGGCTGCAGCATCGCCTGGCCAGTTCGCCGCTATTTTCCGACGAGGCTCTGGCCGAGCTGATCGAAAAGAGCCCACGCGAAGCCTATCATGTCAACTATTCGCAAAAGACGCCGGGCAATCCGCCCAAAAGGCGCGAAGGCGAGATCAAGGGCCTGTCCGGCCGCGAGGTGATCGAGACGGTCCGCAACGGCAATATCTGGGTCAATCTGACGGCCCCGGCCCAGACCAATCCGGCCTATGGCGAACTACTCGACAGCCTCTATGCGGAGTTCGAAGAGCGCGTGCCCGGGTTCAGGAGCTATAAGCGGAACCTGACCATCCTGATCTCCTCGCCCAATGTGTCGGTGAAGTATCACTCGGACGTGCCGGGGCAGAGTTTGTGGCAGGTGCGCGGCACCAAGAAGGTCTATGTCTATCCCGCCCAGGCGCCGTTCATTTCCCAGCCGGCGCTGGAAAAACTGATCCTGGGGCAATTGCGCGAGACCGACATGCCGTTCGAACCCTGGTTCGACGATTTCGCCCAGGTCTACGATCTGGAAGCCGGGCAGATGCTGCACTGGCCGCTCAACGGGCCGCATCGTGTGGTTAATCATGGCATGCTCAATGTGAGCTTTACGACCGAGCACTGGACCGACGAACTGCGCAAGCACTACGCGGTTAACTACGCCAATGGCGTGCTGCGCAACAAGCTGGGGATGCAAAAGCTCAGCCAGCAAGTGACCGGCCTCTCCTACCTGACGAAGCTAGGCATTGCCGGAGCGGTGAAATTCTCGCCCCTCAATCCGCAGAAGAAGAAGGTCTATACGGTCGACTTCCAGGTCGATCCGGCAGCGCCCGAAGGCGTGCGGGACATCACGCCACATAGTTTCGAAAAATGAGTATTGCCGAAGCGCTGTCGGAACCCAGTGAGCGCCGCGTTCGGGGCGCCAAAACGGTCAGTCACGGGCTGAACGCTTCGGTGGTGCGCACTGCCGAGGGCGTGGATAGTCTGGCGCCACGCTGGCTGGCGCTGGAACGCACCAGCCGGGGCCCTGATCTGTTCCAGAGCCTGGGCTGGGCCAGGGCCGTGTTCGCGTTCGAAGCGGCGCGCGGAAACAGGCATTTCGATCCGGTCATTGCCACGCTCGAGGATGGCCGGCGGCTGGTGGGGATATTGCCGCTTGAGCGCATCCGCACCGGCGCCCGCACGCTGCTGGTGCCGCTGGGCCATGCCTTTGCCCAAATTTCAGATGTACTGATCGATACGGACACCGATGCGCAGGCGGCGGTGGGCAAATTGCTGCGGGCGGCGATAGTTGCGGCGCCCAGCGACGGGATCAGTCTGCTCAAGGTGCGCGACGGCTCCGCCCTGGCTCGCGGCATGCCGCACACCGCTATCCGCACAGGCACCGAGCAGGGGGCGCCCTATGTCGGACTGGATGAGTTTGACGATTTCGCCAGCTATTTTTCGACGATCCGGACCAAGACGCGCAAAAATATGCGCAATGCCCGCAACCGGCTGGAGCGTTCCGGACCAGTGCAATTCAGCAGCCTCGAGCGGCCGGCGGAGATCCTGGCCCTGATTGAGCGGACGCTGGATGGGCGGGCCGACCGGCTCAATGAGCAGGGGCTGACCTCACGTGCCTTCCGAGACAGTGGGTTCCGTGCGTTCTGCGCCGGTCTTGCCACATCACCCGATGTCCAGATACGCGCCTTTTCCACGCTGCATAATGGCCGTCCGTTGGCGGAACAGTGGGGGTTCGTGCATGGCGAGCGCTACTACGCCTATGTGGCAAGCCGGGATTTTTCCCATTCCGATGAAAGCCCGGGCAAGCTGCAGTTGAACGATATCATTCGTGCCTGCGCCGAAGAGGGCCTGAAAGGCTGCGACCTGGGTGTGCCGACCATGCCCTATAAATTGACCTTTGCCACCCAGACGATGACCGTACGGGATTATGCGCTGCCCACTTCGCCGCGCGGATGGCTGATGTTCCAGGCCTGGGACGTGCTCTTGAGACCGGCTCTGAAACGGGCCGTGCTCGCCCTGCCGGCGGGCCTGCGCGCAAGTCTGCTCCGGCTTGCCGGACATGGGCATTGAAATCGGCGCGCTTCCTTGACTCGTCCCGTGCTTTCCCATAAAGCCAGCGCGTTCATCAGGCTTTTGCTCCTGACCAGCTGACCGGGACCCCTTGAGGTATAAACCGATCCCGGAGGCCAACACCCGCCAGCGCGTTGCGCCCGCGGGTGGGTTTTGCATTTGGCCTTGTGGACCCTATCTCTTGCGGGATTGGCCTGCGAGCGAAAAGGACGAGCAATGTTTGAGAGCTTAAGCGACCGGCTTGGCAAGATTTTCGAGGGACTTCGTGGACGCGGCGCGCTGAACGCTGCCGATGTCGATGCGGCCATGCGCGAAATCCGCCGGGCGCTGATCGAGGCCGACGTTTCGCTCGAGGTGGTCCGTGCCTTTGTCGAGCAGGTGCGCGAACGCGCTGTGGGCGCTGAGGTTACCCGCTCGGTGACGCCGGGCCAGCAGGTGGTCAAGATCGTCAATGACGAGCTGGTCCAGGTGCTGGGTTCGGATGCCGTCACCATCGATCTCAATGCCCCTGCGCCCGTGACGCTGCTCATGGTGGGTCTGCAAGGTTCGGGCAAGACCACGACCACCGCCAAGATCGCCAAGCGATTGAAGGACAAGCAGCGCAAAAAGGTGCTGCTGGCCTCGCTGGACACGCGCCGCCCCGCCGCCATGGAGCAGTTGCGCGTGCTGGGCGAGCAGGTTGGCGTCGATACGCTGCCTATCGTTGTAAGCGAAACCCCGGTCGAGATCGCCCGCCGCGCGGAGCGCGAAGGCCGCCTTGGCGGCTATGACGTGCTCATCCTCGACACGGCTGGTCGCACCCATATCGATGAAGAACTGATGGCCGAAACGGTCTCCATCAAGGAGATCGCCAAGCCCCACGAAATCCTGCTCGTCGTCGATGCGCTGACCGGCCAGGACGCCATCAACGTTGCACGCAGCTTCGACGGACGCCTGGACGTTACCGGCATCGTGATGACCCGCGTCGATGGCGATGGGCGCGGTGGTGCGGCGCTCTCGATGCGCGCGGCCACCGGCAAGCCGATCAAGCTGATCGGTGTGGGTGAAAAGATGGATGCGCTGGAGGATTTCCATCCCTCCCGCATAGCCGACCGCATTCTGGGCATGGGCGACATCGTCTCGCTGGTCGAAAAGGCCGCCGAGCATGTGTCGGCCGAAGACGCCCAGAAGATGGCGAAGAAGCTCAAGAAGGGCGCCTTCGACTTCGAGGATCTGCGCAGCCAATTGCAGCAGATGAAGAAGATGGGCGGCATGGGCGGGCTGATGGGCATGCTGCCTGGTGCCGGCCAGCTCAAGAAAGCCATGGCGGGCGCCAATGTCGACGAAAAGGTTTTTGACCGGCAGATCGCCATCATCAATTCCATGACCAAGAAAGAGCGGGCCAATCCGGACCTGCTCAATGCTTCGCGTCGCAAGCGCATTGCTGCGGGTGCTGGCGTGGAAGTCTCGGAAATCAACAAGCTGGCCAAGCAGCACCGCCAAATGGCGGACATGATGAAGAAGGTTTCCAAGGGCGGCATGGGCTCGCTGGCCGGCATGTTCGGCGGCAAGATGGGTGGGATGATGGGCGGCATGCCCGATCTGTCCAAGATGGATCCCAAGCAGCTTGAAGCCATGGCGCGTCAGGCTGGTGTTGATCCCGAACAGCTCAAGGGCCTGCCTGCCGCCGATGTGCCGGCCCAGAAATCGCTGCCCAGCGACGTCAATGCGCTGCTCAAATCCTCCGGCGGACCAGCCTTGCCTGGTCTGGGCGGAGCGCCCCGTTTCCCTGGCCTGCCGGGCCTGGGCAAGAAGAAATAACCCGTTTTAGCAAACTAACGAACTGACAGGACTGACAAAATGGCACTCAAGCTTCGTCTCGCCCGTGGCGGCACCAAGAAGCGTCCCTTCTACCACATCGTGGTTGCGGATGTGCGCTCGCCGCGCGATGGTCGCTTCATTGAAAAGCTGGGCACCTATAATCCGCTGCTGGCCAAGGATTCTGAAAGCCGCGTCGTGCTGAACGCCGAGCGCGTGCAGCACTGGCTCTCGCATGGCGCGCTGCCGACCGACCGCGTGCTGCGTTTCCTCGACGCTGCCGGTATTTCCAAGCGCGCTGCTCGCAACAACCCGAACAAGGGTGTGCCCGGCGACAAGGCCAAGGAACGCGCTGAAGAACGCGCTGCCCGTGAAGCCGCCGCCAATGCTCCGGCAGAAGAAGCTGCTTCTGCCGAATAAAACCGGTTTGCCGGTTCGAAAACAGAATATCCCCGGTCGCGAGACCGGGGATATTTTTTGTTTGCCGTGATGGGTCCGCCATTCGCGCTTAGCGCTCATGGCCTTGCCGCCTCAACTCGCTCCATCGGAGCGAGTTGAGGCGGGACGAGGTCAAGCCTTCAGCTTTGCCAGGATCGCTGCGCCCATTTCCTCGGTGCCAACGGTCCTGCAGTTGTCCTGGGCGATGTCGCCGGTGCGCAGGCCGTCGCTGAGGACAGCCGAAATGGCGTTTTCGACCTGGGTGGCCAGTTCGATCATGTTGAACGAATAGCGCAGCGCCATGGCGAAGGACGCAATCATGGCGATCGGGTTGGCAATGCCCTGGCCGGCAATGTCGGGGGCCGAGCCGTGGACGGGCTCGTAAAAGGCCTTGCGCTTGCCGGTGGCCGGATCGGGGGCGCCGAGGCTGGCAGAGGGCAGCATGCCCAGCGAGCCGGTCAGCATGGCCGCGACGTCGGAGAGAATGTCGCCAAACAGATTGTCGGTGACCATGACGTCGAACTGTTTTGGCGTGCGGACGAGCTGCATGGCGGCGTTGTCGGCCAGGATATGGTGCAGCTCGACATCGGGATAGTCCGTGGCGACATTGCGGACCACTTCGTCCCAGAGCACGCCGGATTTCATGACGTTCTTCTTGTCGGCCGAATGAACCTTGCCGCCGCGGGTGCGGGCCAGGTCGAAGGCGACCCGGGCGATGCGGTCGATTTCATAGGTCTCATAGACCTGGGTATCAATGGCGCGCTTCTGCCCGTCGCCCAGATCGGTGATGGTCTTGGGTTCGCCGAAATAGACGCCGCCGGTCAGCTCGCGCACGATAAGAATATCGAGGCCTTCCACCAGTTCCTTCTTGAGCGAAGAGGCCGAGGCCAAGGCGGGATAGCAGATGGCGGGGCGCAGATTGGCAAATACTGCCAGTTCCTTGCGCAGGCGCAGAAGAGCGGCTTCCGGGCGGTGCTCATAGGGGACATTGTCCCATTTGGGGCCGCCCACGGCGCCGAAGACCACTGCATCAGCGGCCTTGGCCTTGGCGACATCCTCATCGGTGATCGCCACGCCGTGCTTGTCATAGGCAGCACCACCGGTGAGACCCGTGTCCGTCGAGAAATCGGTCAGACCCTCGGCATTGGTCCAGGCGATGAGCTTTTCCACCTCGACCATGATTTCGGTGCCGATGCCGTCGCCGGGCAGAAGAAAAAGGGAATGGGTGGCCATATTGGGAAAAGCTCCTCGCCGTACTGGTGGGTACACCTGAATTTGGTGCCGACATACAAGGTTTTCGGGCGCTTGCGCAAGGCGGCTTCAGGCAAATCCGTTCCGAGCGAAGAGCACCCAGAAGGCAAAGACGTTGGTGAGCATGTGCGCCAGGCTCACATAGAACACCGAACCAGTCCGCCAGGCGATCCAGGCCCAGAAAAGACCCAGGGCTGATGCCCCGCCGACAAGGGCCAATGCCCCGCCATCGAAGACAATATCATGGCTGAGAGCCAGGGGGATATGCCAGGCGGTGAAGAGGGCCCAGCCGAGCCAGAAGCCGAGACGCGGCTTGTCCCGAAACGTCCCCAGGAAACCACCGCGCCAGGCCATTTCCTCGAGCGGGCCGTTGATGGCGGCGATCAGCAGGGCGAGATACATGCTGCCCTGGGTGAGGATCGAGGTGTTGGGTACGAAATTGGCCAGCGCCACAATGCCAACCTGCACGAGCAAGAGCGGAATGATCCACCAGTCGCGCCAGCGCAGTTTCTCGGTGAAGAGCCGCCCGTCGCTGCCCTCCAGAGCATGCCAACCGATGACGGGCAGGCAGAAGAACAGCCAGTAGAAGGTCAGGGCGAACAGATAGCCATATTGCGGGTGCCAGGCAGTCAGCGCCGGTACGATGAAAAACAGCGCCCCGATCAGGAGCGCTGCATGAGAGGTGAGGACGATCTGTTTTCTGTTCATCGCCCGGGCCGGGATCAGACGTGGCTGGTGGCCGCGCCGAGGCGGGCGGTAACCTCGATCTCGATCTTCATGCCCTCTTCGATCATCTGCACAATGAGCATGGAAGCGGCGGGCCGGATATCCTTGAAGACCGGACCGACGGCGGCCACGACCTCGTCCACATAGGACCGGTCGCCGATGTAATAGACCACGCGCACGGTGTCCTTTATGGACGAGCCGGCTTCCTTGAGCGCCTTGTCGATAGTGGCTAGGGCATTCTTCGCCTGCTCGCCGACGCTCTCGGGCATTGTCATGGTGGCATAGTCATAGCCCGTGGTGCCGGACACATAGACCGTGTCTTCATGGCGCACGGCGCGGGAATAGCCGAAGGTGGATTCAAATGGAGAACCGGTGGAAACGCGCTGGACCATTGGGGATCAACTTAGGGTTTTGTGGAGATAGTGCCGGGTGAAACCGGGTGGGTAGTCTGTCAGAATGCCGAACTCGTCATAGCCGAGCTTCTTGTAGAAGCCGGGCGCCTGGAAGGAGAAGGTGTCGAGCCAGATGCCGGTGCAACCATTGTCCCGCGCCACCGCTTCGGCCTTGCCAATCAGTTCGGCGCCGAAACCACGCCCGCGCAGCGCCTCGGGAATATAGAGCAGTTCAACGAACATGCGGCTATAAGCGATGCGGGCGGTGAGGCCGCCCGCGGTCCGGTTGGTTTCCGGGTCGCGCAGGGCCAAGGCTATGAAGCGCGGCGGCGGGTACTTTCCCTCGGTCCGACTCTCATTGTAGGCGATCAGCCCTTCGAGGATGGCCGCGCGGGTTTCGGGCAGCGCTTCCGGTTCGAAGACGATCTCGACCATGGCAGGCCTAGAGCCAGGGGCGCTCGGCCGCCATCTTGCCCTCGAAGGCGGAGATGGAGAGATCGGATTTCAGCGTGCCGGCAATGTCGTCGAGGCCTTCGAGCAGGATCTGCTTGCGGGAAGGGTCGATGTCGAAATTGAGCGTGCCGCCGTCCGGGCCCTTGATCGTCTGGGCTTCGAGGTCGACTGTCAGCGTGGCATTGGAGCCGCGCTCGGCGTCATCGAGCAGGAGCTTGAGTTGCTCGGGCGTCACGACCAGCGGCAGGATGCCGTTCTTGAAGCAGTTGTTGTAGAAAATGTCGGCGAAGCTGGTGGAGATCACGCAGCGGATGCCGAAATCGAGCAGCGCCCAGGGGGCATGTTCGCGGCTGGAGCCACAACCGAAATTATCGCCGGCAATGATGATCTGCGCGTTGCGATAGGCGGGCTTGTTGAGCACGAATTCGGAGTTCTCCGAACCGTCCTCATTATAGCGCATCTCGGAAAACAGCGCGGTGCCGAGTCCGGTGCGTTTGATGGTTTTCAGATATTGCTTGGGGATGATCATGTCGGTGTCGATATTGATGATCGGCAGGGGTGCCGCGACACCGGTCAGGGTGGTGAATTTATCCATGGGGCTGCTGGACCTCGCTGTTGACCACGGTCATTGCGCGAAAGCGGGGTTTCGGTCAAGCCTGAACCGTACCGAAGCGTACGGTTGACGCCAGCGCGCGAGCTATTCTGGTTCGTAATTTGTGCGTGAAGGCGCGCCGGCCGGCACTGTCGCCTCCGGTTTTGCATTGGACGTATCCCGAGGCGCGTGCGTCTCAGTAAAACTAAGTAATAGAGACGTCGCCGCCTCATGGGCCATGCGCGCGTAACGCTTATGGCCTTCTCCCTTCAAATCTCTCCGCCGGAGAGATTTGCCCTTCGGGACGGGTCGAAGGATACCGGGTTTCTCCTGCCGTCGTGGCCCCTATTGATCGCTCGTCGCAAGGTGGCCCGACTGGCAGGCGAGCCCTGGCGCGAATCCAGTCTCACCGGCTCCTCCCGCAACTGTTCGCTGCAGTCCGCCCATCGCGGGAGAGATGGGTGGGAGGATAAGGGGGTTTTTGGGTGCGGGGATATCTTTTTGGCGGTGGCAGCAACCGACCCAATTGGGGTCAACATGGCTATCGAAGCACATGCCTGAAACAAGCCACGGCCACGACCTCACCTACCAGTTGTCACCCCGGCAAAAGCCGGGACCCATCTTGGGTGATACCAAGTTTGCCGCGTGAGTGTGGTGTCCGCCATGCCATCTCAGGATGGGCCCCGGGTCAAGCCCGGGGTGACAGTCTGTGGGCGGACAGAACGGGGCAAACCGATAGTCAGTTGCCGGCTCCATATCTGCCATCGCCAGCTCAGTGTCTAACAACCAAAGCGGCCGTTAGCGTCGGGTTAAAACCGTCTTGAAGCCAACTAGGTGACGATATCGCTCCCGCGATTGTAGCCCCTCCAGTGCCTCGATGGCGGGAGCCCCGATCTGACGAGACAAGTGAAGGACTAGGCCATTACCGATAAGGAGACCCACATGTGCGCCGTAGCTATCAGGCCGATTGTGGACGAGAACAAGATCGAACGGCGCTGCGCTGGTGGCAATCTGGGTATGCAAACGGTCCTCCCACAGGTCGCTGGAGCGGAAGTCGGGGATGATAAATCCGAAATGACGCAGGACGGTGTAGGCGTATTGCTGACAGTTGGCGCCTCCATCTACCCCACGGACAGTAGGTGCCCCTGGGAAATGGTCCGCGTTGTATCGTACATCCCAGAATTCCTCAGGGATTGGTATGGGAGAGTCTCTGAAGTCCATGCGATCTTCGAACATTGCTGCCCTTCACTGGAGAATGCGCAACTTCGCCGGCTTACAGGATCTTCCGACCAAAACCAGCCCGGCAGGAAACCATCCCAAATCGACCATTGGCCTAAATAGGCACCGGCTCAGGGCCCGAGTGTGACGGTCGCTGCTAATAGCGACCGGATCGCGTATGCGGACCGGCTGCTCCCTGGATCAGGCCGCCAGGCTTTCCCGTGCGCCGACGCCGAGCATGATGTTGAGGTTCTGGACGGCCGCGCCAGAGGCGCCTTTGCCCAGATTGTCATAGACCGCGCAGATCGTGGCCTGATTGAGTGCGTCATTGGCAAAGACGTGCAGGGTGAGCGTATTGGTGCCGTTATGGGCCTGCGGATCGAGCGCTGCGGTCTTGCCAAGGCTTGGGTCGTAGGGCGCCACCTGGACGAAGCTGTCGGGGATGGCGGCGTAATAGTCGCTCAGGGCCGCGTGAAGATCCTTGCCGGTGGGAATTTCGGCCGACATGTCGGTGTGGATGGGCAGTGATGTCGACATGCCTTGCGCGAAATTTCCGACGACCGGTTCGAACAAAGGTGCGCGGCCGAGCTTGGCGTAGTGCGCCATTTCGGGCAGGTGCTTGTGCTGGAAGGTCAGCGCATAGGGCATGTACTGGCTGGCGCTGGCGCCCTGGGCCTCATAATCCTCGATCATCTGCCTGCCGCCGCCGGAATAGCCCGAGACGCCGTGATAGGTGAGCGGAAAATCGGCAGGCAGCAGCCGCGCCTCGATCAGCGGGCGGGCAGCGGCAATCAGGCCCTGCGGCCAGCAGCCGGGATTGGCGACATAGCGTGCCTTGGCAATTTCGTCGGTCTGGTCGGGGGCCATTTCGGCAAAGCCATAGGCCCAGCCCTCGGCCACGCGATGGGCGGTCGAGGCGTCGATGACGCGGGTGGTGTCGTTCTCGATCAGGGCAACGCTTTCCCTGGCCGCGTCGTCGGGCAGGCAGAGGATGGCGATGTCCGCCGTATTGAGCAGGCGCTTGCGCTCTTCGAGGTCCTTGCGCTTGTCATGGGCGATGGAGATGACTTCGAGGTCGCGCCGGCTCGCCAGACGCTCGCGGATCTGCAGGCCGGTGGTGCCGGCTTCGCCATCGATGAAGATTTTTGCGACCATCGTCATGCCTCCAGTTGCGACGGGGAGTACATGAGGCCGCATGCAGCCTGCGTCAAGTTTTCTGGGCCAGGATGGCGTCGATCGCCTCAAGCATGTGTCGCCAGCCGCGTTCGGTCTGGGGCAGCGCCCCGGCCTGCGACTGGTCCAGATCATCATAGAGGGTGACGATGCTGCCGGGGCCTTCCGGTTCGGGCTCGATGATGATGGTGATAATTGCCGGATCGTTCTTTTCGGCGATGTCGGTGATATGGGTTTGCCGGATGCGCGTGGGGCGGTCGAGGGCGAGGAAAGTGCCCCAGTTTTGCAGCGTCCTGCCATCCTCAAGGGTTTCGATGGCAAAGCGGCCCTGGACCTGTGGATCATAACTGAAGGCGGTGATCTTGCCGTTGTCGCAGCGCTGCGAAAGCCAGGCTTCCTGCCAGCGCCGCACCTGTTCAGGCTCGACGAAAGCGTCAAAGACGCTTTCGGGGGGCGCGGCGAACCTATGGGTAACCTTGGCTTCGAGCTTGTGCTGCATGAAGGGCCAGTCCTTTGGGGTCAAAGAAACAATGCACGATGGCCGCAGGCGTTCCCAGCCGCTGGTTGTCAACTGCCAGGCAGGGTGGCAAAGATCGGGGTCAAGGACAGACACAGGACAAGAAAAGAGTGCGCCCATGACCACACCGCACAATCACGCCAAGCCGGACGACTATGCCGAAGCGGTGCTGCTGCCGGGCGATCCCTTGCGCGCAAAATGGATTGCCGAGACGTTTTTTGATGCGCCAAAACTGGTCAATTCGGTGCGCAATTGCCTTGGCTATACCGGCACATGGAAGGGCAAGCCGGTTTCCGTGCAGGCCAGCGGCATGGGCCAGCCATCGCTGGCAATCTATGTGCACGAGCTGATCAATATCTATGGCGTCAAGTCGCTCATTCGCGTGGGCACCTGCGGGGGGCTTAATGCAAAGGTGAAGGTGCGCGACGTCATCCTGGCGCAGGGGGCTTCGACCGATAGCTCCATCGTCAAAGGGCGGTTCGGGGCATTCAATTTCGCGCCCATCGCCGATTTCGGGCTGTTGCGGTCGGCGGCGGACAAGGCCGACACCAAGGGGTTGCGCTATCACGCGGGCAACATGCTGTCCTCGGACATTTTCTATCACGCCGATGGCTTTGCCGGTTATGACAAGCTGCCCGAGCATGGGGTGATTGGCGTCGAGATGGAGGCGGCGGCGCTCTATACGCTGGCGGCGCGGTTCGGGGTCAAGGCGCTGACTATCTGCACCATGACCGATTGCCTGATCACGCATGAGGAAATCGACGCCGAAGCGCGCCAGACCTCATTGAAGGACATGGTCGAATTGGCGCTGGACGTGGCGGTGGACGGCTGATGGCCGAAGGGCGCAGCATTGCCGAGCGCTTGTCGGGGGCGATGGAGCGGCGCGACGAGGCACCCAATATTGCCCTGGCCGAAGAGATTGGGGCGTCAGGGGACAAGGCTGCGGTTGGCGAACTGGTGGAGCTGGTGCGTATTGGCACCGCGCGGCAGCGCAATGACGCGATGAAGGTGCTCTACGAGATCGGCGCGCGCAATCCGGACCTGATCGGGGGGTATTGCCCGGTGTTCCTAGAAGCGCTGGGCAGCCGCACCAACCGGCAGGTCTGGGGTGCCATGCAGGTGCTGGACAGTGTTGCCGAACTCCGCGCCGACGAGATCGCGGCGGAACTGCCCCGGATCATCGAAGCGGCGGATCGCGGCTCGGTCATCGCCAAGGATCGCTGTACCTCGCTGCTGACCAAGCTGGCGCGCTCGGGCTATGCGGAAAAGGCCGTGCCAATCCTGGTCGAGCGGCTGAAAACCGCCGCGCCCAACCAGTTTCCAACCTATGCCGAACAGACGGCGAGCGTGGTCAGGCCGGCTGAGAAGCCGGGATTGATTGAGACCATTCGCAAGCGGCTCGAAACGATTACCCAACGCGCCAAGCGCGAACGGATGGAAAAGCTGCTGCGCAAGCTCAACGGATAGGTGATCGGTTTCGGCGTGGGCGCGGTCAAAACCGGGTTGCTGCATGAACCGAACTGTCCATCTCTGCCAGTCACTTCACCGGACGTTTGAATGAAAGGCAGGATATTGGCGAGCTCGATTGCTTCCCCAACTATTGATACAGCCGAAGGTGTCGCCTGGCATCTCGATGCACTAATGGCGCGCGTCCCGGCGCTACGGCCAATGCGCGAAGCGGTGGGGGTGGTCATGCCGCGCGTCAATCCCAAGGGCTTTGCCGGCATGGCCAAGGTGATCTGCGGCCAGCAATTGTCCGTGGCGAGCGCGGCGGCGATCTGGGGACGCTATCAAGTCCTGCCGGGCGCGCTGGCACCGGAGAGTTATCTGGACCTGAGCGAAGAGGCGGTGCGGGCAACGGGTTTCTCGCGCGGAAAATATGTAGCCCTTCGGGTGGTGGCCGAAGCCATTGTGGAGGGCGGACTGGACCTCGCCCATATCGATACGCTGCCGGCGGAGGAGGCGAGTGCGCGCCTGGTGGCGCTCAAGGGAATCGGGCCCTGGACAGCCGAGGTCTATCTGTTGTTCTGCGCCGGCCATCCCGATATCTTTCCCGCCGGTGATCTGGCCCTGCTCAAGGCGGCGCATCACGGTCTTGGGCTTGACGCCCGGCCAACCATCAAGGAGATGATCGGGCTGGCGCAGCACTACGCGCCGCACCGTTCGGCGGCGGCGCTGTTGTTCTGGCGCTATTTTGCCGCGCTCAAGAACAGGGATTCGAGCCTTTTATGATCAAGCTTTCCGGCCCCATGCTTGCGCCCGCCCAGGGCGGAGCTCCCGACAGCGCAGTGGTGCTGCTGCATGGCTATGGTAGCGATGGCAATGACCTGATCGGGCTGGCGCCGCATTGGCAAAAGGTGCTGCCGGGGGCGATGTTCGTGGCGCCGCATGCACCGATCGGAACCGGAATGGGCGGCTTTCAGTGGTTTGCCATCGACTGGACCGGCGACCGGGTCGCCAGCCGGCAGTCCGGGGTGCTTACGGCTCGGCCGGTGGTGGAGGAATTCCTCACCGATCTGTGGACCCAGACCGGTATCGCGCCGGAGCGCACCCTTCTGGGCGGGTTCAGCCAGGGCGCCATGATGGCGCTGCATGTGGGCACGGCCTTGCCCAAGAGCCGGCAATTGATGGGAATCATCGGCTTTTCCGGCGCCTATCTGCAGCCCGAGGGCTTTGGCAATGGCACATTGGCGCAGCCGCCGGTGTGCCTGGTGCATGGGGACATGGATGACGTGGTCGATCCCAATCTCAGCGCCGAGGCCAATGCGGTGCTTAGTGAGGCTGGTTTTGATGTCAGCTATCATGTCAGCCGGGGCGTGGGGCACGGCATAGCCCCGGACGGCCTGGGCTTTGCGACCGATTTCATTACGAAGGTCAGTAAAAAATAAGCTTCGTGTTCCCGCTTCACACGCCCGACACAAAGGGCTTAGTATAAGAGGGCTATGGACTTACGCGATTCCCGCTTCGGGAGACTCAAGTGACTATCCATGTGTCGCCTGAGGCTTGTCCCGCCCTTGTACTGAACGCCGACTTCCGGCCGCTCAGCTACTATCCACTGTCATTGTGGTCCTGGCAGGACGCCATCAAGGCGGTGTGCCTGGATCGCGTGAATATCGTTTCCCACTACGACACGGTCATCCACTCGCCCAGCTTCGAAATGCGGCTGCCCAGTGTCGTGTCGCTGCGCGACTATATCAAGCCCGCGCGGCACCCGGCCTTTACCCGTTTCAATGTGTTCCTGCGTGATCGCTTCCAGTGTCAATATTGCGGTTCGACCCATGATCTGACTTTCGATCACGTCATTCCGCGCTCCAAGGGCGGGCTGACGACTTGGGAGAATGTCGTGGCGGCCTGCGCGCCGTGCAATCTGCGCAAGGCCAACCGGCTCCCGAGCGAGATCAAGATGTTCCCGCATCAGACGCCCTATGCCCCGAGTGTGCATGATCTGCACAATAATGGCCGGGCCTTCCCGCCCAACCATTTGCACCAGAGCTGGCTGGATTATCTTTACTGGGATATCGAGCTGGAGCCCTAGGCGTCAGGCCTTGTGGCGGCGAAACTGGAACACCAGCGCTGCCAACAGCAACCCAACGATTGCCGCAGAGATCAGCGCGTTGTAGCCGGCCAGCGAAATGCCCAGGAACCGGAACTGCACGACGTCGCAGCCGATGACTGGTTGCAGATCGTTGAGCATGTCCATCGAGAGGTCATCGCCGACGCCAGCGCAGGCGGTTGGCCCGGGCCAGAAGCCCCACTCCACACCGGAATGGAAGCCACCCATATAGGCGCCCCAGGCAAATAGCGCCGCCACAATGGCCATGGCGACATACCAGACAGGGAGTGGTAGGCGGTTCCAGAGGATGAGGACCAGTGCGAGCAGCGGCAGGCCCCAATAATAGGGCAGGCGCTGTTCAAGGCAGAGTTCGCAGGGTTGCAGGCCGCCGATGAATTGCGACCCCAGTGCTGCCAAAATGGTGACAAGGCCCAGCACAAAGGCCAGGCCCGTGGCAATCTTGTCGAGGGGGCGCGAAGATGTCATGGCAAAAACTCGGTGTGACGCTGTGTTGACTAGGCCATTAATGGGCGATCGTGGCCTTGGCCAGAGCCAAACGGGCTCGTGATCAATCGCCGGGACGGGAAATGCCGAGGGCCTGACGCAAAGCGATAGCATTGGCGGGGGCGTGCAGTTTGTCCTCGTGCACGAAATAGGCATAGACGTCCCGCCCGGCATCGCGCCATTGCCCCATGGTCGCTGCCCAATCGGCGATGTCCGCATCCGTATAGCCAGTGGCATCGGGGCGCGCAGGGCCCTGCAGGCGGCAATAGGCGAAATCGGCAGTCAGCTCACGCGCGGGACTTTCAGTGGTGTCGGCGACCACGCGGGCGATATTGTGCTGCTTGAAAAGCGCCACGGCCTCGGGCGCATCAAAGCTTGTGTGCCGCGGCTCAATGGCATGGCGGATGGTGCCGGTTCCGGTGGCATCGAGAAAGGCTTCGACCCTAGCCGGGTCCGCTTGGCTGGCCAGGGCCAGATAGCTGTCGGTGTCCTTGGGCAGTAGCGCCAGAAAATCGGCAAAACTCTGCAGATCGAAAGCCAGATTGGGCGGCAATTGCCAGACAAACGGGCCGAGCCGGCTGCCCAGCGCCAGTGGCCCGGAAGCGAAGAAATTGGCGAGCGGTTCGGCGCAATTCTTCAGGCGCTTGATATGGGTCACCAGTTGCGGACCCTTGATGGAAAACTGGAAGTCCTCGGGGGTCTCGCCAGCCCAGCGGGCGAAACTAGCCGGTTTCTGGTTGGCACGGAATGTAGCGTTGATCTCGATGCTGGTGAGGCGGCTGGCCGCATAGGCAAGCTCATTTTTCTGCACGAGGCCCTTGGGAAAGAAGGTGCCGCGCCATGGCGCGAAGACCCAACCTGCGGTGCCTGTTCTGATCGTCCCGGTCCCGTTCATGGAGCCCTCCCAGTGATGCAAACTTGTCGATGGAGACGCCGATTGGCAATGGGGTCGGCCCATTTGCTTGCCGGTTGGGGCGGAATGGCACGAAGTAATCTTTTTTTGCCGTATTTGGGTGCATGGTGAACGAAGCATTTCCAGGGGCCGTCCGCTTGCGCCGCACAACCATTGTTACCGTCACCGCCGCAATGCTGGGCGGGCTGGGCCCTGCCAGTGCGCAGGCCTGCGAGAATTTGCGTCTGGTTCCCGGTGGTATCGTCGCCCAGGTTACGGACGGGGATACGGTGGTGCTCGATTCGGGCCTGGTGGTGCGATTGATCGGCACCCAGGCTCCCAAGCTGCCTTTGGGGCGAGATGGCTTTCCGACATGGCCGCTGGCACCAGAGGCGAAATCGGTGCTCGAGGCGCTGGTGCTGAAGCGCTCCGTGCAACTGGGTTATGGCGGGGAAGAGATGGACCGCTATGAGCGGGCGCTGGCGCATCTGTTCCTGTCCGATGTGGCAGACGAGCCGGTCTGGGCCCAATTGCATATGGTCAGGGCAGGGCTGGCAAGGGTCTATTCCTTCCCGGACAACCGGCAATGCTTGGATCAACTCTTTGCGGCTGAGGCGCAGGCGAGAACCGAACGGCTTGGCATCTGGGCCGATCCCTATTACAGCGTGCGGGCGGCGGACAGACCGGCGGAACTGGCGGCACTTGCGGGCAATTACGAATTGGTGGAAGGCCGGGTGTTGCTGGCAGACCAAAGCGGCTCGCGGGTCTATCTCAATTTTGGCCGGATCTGGAAGGAAGACTTCACCGTCGTTATCGAGGCGCCGGCTCTCAGGCTGTTCGAAAAGGATGGCCTGGATCCGCTGACGCTGGACGGCGCGCTGGTCCGCATACGCGGATGGGTGGACAATCGGGATGGTCCACGCATCGAGGTCACCCATCCCGAGCAGATCGAGGTTCTGGCGAGGCGATGACCGCGCGAATGGATAGCAAGTTTCTGCGAGCCGGGATCCTGGCCGTCAGCCTTGTGGCATTGACGGCCTGTTCGTCGCTGGTCGGGGCAGGCGTCAATGTGGCGCGCACCGGTGACAATCCGGCGCCCACCGTTGTGCCCGAGGGCACGGACCCGGACGATTCTGTGCTGGGGCTGCGCGAGCACCCGCGCATCGTTTCGGCTTACGGCGGGGTCTATGAGGACCGGCAAGCCGAGATCATGGTGGCGCGCATCGTGGGGCGGCTGCTGGCCGCCGCCAACCAACCCAATGCCAAATACCAGGTCACCATTCTCGATACCTCCGAGGTCAATGCCTTCGCCCTGCCGGGGGGCTATATCTATGTGACACGCGGTATTCTGGCGCTGGCCTCCGACACCAGCGAATTGGCGGCGGTCCTGGCGCATGAGATTGCCCACGTGACCCTGCGCCACGCGCGGGCACGAACCGACCGGACGCGGCAGACGCAAATCGTTGACCGGGTCATCACCGGCATTTTCGGCGGCGATACCTCGACCGATGCCACCGCCAACCGGACCCGCGAACAGCTTGCCGCTTTCAGCCAGAACCAGGAGCTGGATGCCGACAAGGAAGGCATCAAGTTTGCCGGCAAGGCGGGTTATGACCCGCAGGCAGCGGCGCGCTTCCTGGGGGTGATGAGCCGGTTCGCTGCGTTTTCGGCGGGCGCTGCCAGCGGGAACGACGGGTTCTTGTCCTCGCATCCTTCCACCCCATCGCGCATCGAGACTGCCATGGCGACGGCGCGCTCGATGTTCGGTTCGACCGGCGTGGGAGAATCGGATCGCGAGGGCTATCTCTCGGCCATTACCGGGCTCAGCTTCGGCGACAGCCCGGCGCAGGGCTCGATTGTGGGGCAGCGCTTCATTCATCCGGCCAACAAGTTCACGTTCACCGTGCCGCCGGGCTACAGCCTGCAGACCTCGCAAAGCGCGGTCGTCGGCGTGGCGGGGGATGGTGAGGCGGTGCGCTTTGACAGCGCGCAGGTACAACCGAGCATGTCGCTGGCCGACTATCTCAAGTCGGGCTGGATTGCCGGGCTCAAGGCCGACACCGTGACCGCCAGCCAGCACAATGGCATCGAGATGGCGTCGGGGCTGGCGCAGACCGATCAGTGGTTCTTCCGCGTGGCGGTGATGCGGCTTGATGGTGAGGTTTATCGCTTCATCTTCGCCGCCAAGAGCGACAGCCAGCGCTTTGCCCAGGGGGCGCAGGCGACGTTGGAGAGCTTCCGGCGCACCAACGCGTCCGATCTCAGAGAAATCCGGCGGCTGGAGATCAAGCTGGTCACCGCGCGGGCCGGCGACACGGCGGATCGCCTGGCCCAGCAGATGGCCGACATCGCCAATGCCCGAGAGCTGTTCTACATCATCAACGATCTCTATCCCGGCGACCCGCTGGTGCCGGGGCAGCGCTACAAGGTGGTGGCGCGACCCTAGATGCTGGCCGAGGCTATTTTTTCGGGGTCACATCGAGTTGGCTGCGGCGCCCAGCGTGTCGATGGCGGGGGAATTGAACAATTGGGCCAAGGATTCGCCGAACACGGTGAAGGTGGCGAGCAGTGCGCATCCGATCAGCGTGCCGAGCAGGGCATATTCCATGCCCGTGGCTCCACTGTCATCGACGGCGAAACGCTGCAGAATCTGGTTCAGCATGTCTGCTCCCTGGCGGCGGGGTAGCCTTCTGGCGGCCCGCGGTTAGAGGAGATCGCAGAGGGCTGCGATCAGGGGTTCGTCAGCCGGCGGCATGGGATAGTCGCGCAGGGCCTGCGGGCGGACCCATTTGAGGGCCTTGTGTTCGCGTGTCTGCGGTGTCCCCTGCCATTTACGGCAGACATAAAGTGGCATCAGAAGGTGAACGCTCTCGTAAGAATGGCTGGCAAATGAGAGTGGGGCGAGGCAGGCCTCTTTCGTCTCGATCTCCAGTTCCTCGGCCAGTTCGCGGATCAGCGCGGCTTCCGGCGTTTCGCCCGGCTCTACCTTGCCGCCGGGGAATTCCCACAGGCCTGCCATGGACTTGCCCTCGGGGCGCTGCGCAATCAGCACCCGGCGGTCGGCATCCACCAGGGCACAGGCGACCACGAGCAGCAGGGGTTTGTCGGTCAATTAGGCTCTCCGGGAATGCGATAAGAGTAGTCGTACTGATGGGTGTAGCCCAGGGATGCGTAAAGTGCTTTGCCGGCGGTATTGTCGGCCTGGACGTTGAGAGCGGCGATAGTGGCGCCATTGTCGAAGGCCCAGGCGAGGCCGGTCTGCATCATCGCCGCGCCCAGGCCCTGGCGGCGGCGTGCCGGGTCGGTGACGACATTGCCAGTGACGACAATGCCATCGGCGATTGCCATCAGGCCGGTTGCGACAATGGTGCCCTCGCGTGCGACGACAACGCCGCAGGCAGGCACGGCCATGCTGGCGAGCAAAGCCTGGAGCTTGCGCGTCCGGGCCGGGTCATAGTGCTGCAGGTTCTGCTGAGCGGCGATGAAGACCGGGTCGCTCAGGCTCAGTATATGCCCGCCCGGATCAGCGCGGTGGGCCCTGAGCGGCATAGCGTAGAGGTGGCTGCGGTCTGTGATTTGCCAGTTGGCCGCGTCCAGAGCCGCGGTCAGTGCTGGGCTTTCGAGCGGCGTGGTCCGCACGACTGCAGGCAGGCCGCACTGGTCGAACCATGCTACCGCCTGGGCCAGCCGGGTTCCGGCTTCGGCGCTGTCTGCCGGATCGAAGCACTGCAGGGAATTGGCGCGCTTGGTGTAGCCATTGGCGGCGCGGCGCACCCAGGCGCCGTCCCATTCGACCTCGATCCCCGGCCAGGCCCGGAGGCCGGCGCGCTCAAAGGCTTCAACCGAAGGGAGGGTCACGTCAGCTCCGGTAGTCGCCATTGATGGTGATGTAGCCGTGGGTCAGGTCGCAGGTATAGACCGTGGCCTTGCCCTCGCCGAGGCCGAGGGACACGGTCAGTTCGAGCTCCTCGCCCTTCATATAGGCGCTGGTGGCGGCCTCGTCGTAACCCGTGGCGCGTTCGCCATTTCGGGCCACCACCAGGTCGCCGAAGCGGATAGCGAGCTTGTCGCGGTCGGCGGGCTCGCCAGCCTTGCCCACGGCCATGACGACCCGGCCCCAATTGGCGTCCTCGCCGGCAATGGCGGTCTTGACCAGGGGGCTATCGGCAATGGCCTTGGCGATGCGGAAGGCGCTGTCGTCCGATACAGCGCCTTCGACATGGACCGCGACCTGCTTGGTGGCGCCTTCGCCATCGCGCACGACGTGGATGGCCAGTTCGAACAGGACATCGGACAGGGCCTGGCCAAAAATCTCGGCGCGCGGGTCATCGAGACTCCGGATCGGTTCGACGGCGGCCTTGCCGGTCGCGAAAGCCAGCAGCGTGTCGGAGGTCGAGGTGTCGCTGTCCACGGTGATGGCATTGAAGCTGGTCTGATTGTGCTTGGCCAGCAGGGCCTGCAGCACATCGGCGGCAATGGGCATGTCGGTGACCACGAAACTGAGCATAGTGGCCATGTCCGGCGCGATCATGCCCGAGCCCTTGGCGATGCCGTTGATCTTGACCTCGACCCCATCGATGTCGAGCACGGCGCCGGAAAGCTTGGGGTAGGTGTCGGTGGTCATGATCGCCTTGGCCGGGTCGATCCAGGGCGTGGCATCCAGGCGGGTGGCGGTTTCGTCCAGTACACCGGCAAATTTGGATGCATCGAGCGGCTCGCCGATGACGCCGGTAGAGGCCAGGAAGATCTCCGCAGTGGAACAACCGAGCGCCTTGGCGGCGATCTCGGCCGTCTGCTGCACGGATTCCTTGCCCTTGACCCCGGTAAAGGCGTTGGCATTGCCGGAGTTGACGACGAGACCCCGCGCCTTGCCGCCGGGCAGGTTGGCCCGGCACCAGTCGACGGCGGCTGAAGAGCATTTCGAGCGGGTAAGGACCCCGGCAGCGACAGTGCCTTCATCAAAGGCCATCAGCAGCACATCGGTACGGTTCTTGTACTTGATCCCGGCCTCGGCCGTGGCAAAGCGCACGCCGTCAATGGCCGGCAGATCCGGATAGGATTTCGGGGCAAGCGGGGAAACCGGGTGGGTGGCCATGGACAGAACCTTGAGCGGGGCTATTAGCTGACAAGGGTGTGCCCCAAAGCTGCGGCAGGCGCAAGCTTCGGCCCGTGCCGCAGGCCGAAAGGCTCCGGCGGAGCCTTTCGAGGGGAGAAGGCCATGAGAGCTATGCTCTCATGGCGGCATCCCGTGCTGCAAATCCATGGTGTTTCAATGCCACTTATGTTCCGCTGGGGTGCTCGGGCGCGGCGTGCAGGATTTGCGACTCGGTCGAGTGGGTCAGGTGCAGATAGCGTTCGAACTGCACGAGGATGTCGGCAATGATCTGATCACGGTGCATGCCCATGATGTCGTAGCCACGACCACCGCTGGAGAAATAGGTGCGCGCCTCGTAGCGAAGGTCCGGCTTGCCAGCACCCAGAGGGGCCATGATGGGCATGGGCTGGCTGGCTAGACTGACGCCATAGACGAAGTCGCGCATGCCATCGGCGGGCGCGCGCAGGGCGATGGCGCCGCCGTCCTCGTCCATCACCTCGGCGGGGCGCCCCCCTTGGGTCAGTTCACTGGCAACCTGGGTCAAGGCTGGGCGCACTTCCTTTTCGAGGAACTGCTCGACATCACGTTGACCCGGCGCCCGCAGCATCAAGCCCAGACGCCTTTGCCACGTGACCCCGGAGGCCGGTTGGGCCGGTGCGAAGGAGGGCACCGCGCGGGTGTCCTGCTGGGCGAGATCGGCGCGCATGCCGACGAACAGGGCCCAGACCAGGGCCAGCATGACAAAGGTGAAGGGCAGGGCACTGGCAATGGTGGCCGATTGCAGGGCACCCAGGCCGCCGGCCAGGAGAAGCGAGGCGGCCACGACCCCTTCGAGCACGCACCAGAACACGCGCTGGCCGGTGGTGGTGGCGGTTTCCCCGCCTGCGGCAATGGAATCGACCACCAATGAGCCGGAGTCCGAAGAGGTGATGAAGAAGATGGCGACCAGAAGGATGGCCAGGGTCAAGGTAATCGCCGGGAAGGGCAGATAGGTGAAGAACTGGAACAGACCCACCGACACGTCGTTGGCAATGGCTGTACCCAGCTCACCAGCGGCCACGCCGGTATCGATGAAGATGCCGGTATTGCCGAATACGGTCATCCAGAAAAAGGTGAAGCCGGCCGGGATGAACAGCACGGCGGTGACGAATTCGCGCACGGTGCGGCCACGCGAGATCCGAGCAATGAACATGCCCACAAAGGGCGACCAGGAAATCCACCAGGCCCAGTAGAACAGGGTCCAGCCATCGACCCAGGGGGTGGGTTCATAGGCGTAGATATTGAAGGTGCGCAGCACCAGCGTATCGAGATAGAGCCCCAGGTTCTGCACGAAATCGCGGAAGAGTTCGGCGGTGGGACCGACAAAGAGCACGAAGAACATCAGCAGGATCGCGACGACCAGATTGGTCTCGGAGAGGATGCGCACGCCCTTGTCCAGCCCGGTGACGACTGAAACGGTAGCGAGCGCGGTGATGACGGCGATCAGCAGCAATTGCACCATGGGGTCGATCGGAACACCGAGCAGATAGTTCAGCCCTGCATTGATCTGGCTAACGCCCAGGCCCAGGGAAGTGGCGATGCCGAACATGGTGCCGACAATAGCGAAAATGTCGACGGCATGACCAATGGGGCCGTTGATGCGCTCCTTGAGTAGCGGATAGAGGCCAGAGCGGATGGTCAGCGGCAGATTGTAGCGGTAGCCGAAATAGGCCAGCGACAAACCGACCACGGCGTAGATGCCCCAGGCATGAATGCCCCAGTGAAAGAAGGTGACGCTCATGGCTTCGCGCATGGCTTCCACCGTGCGCGGCTCGGCGGTGGGCGGAGCCATGAAATGGGTCATGGGTTCGCCAACCGCGTAGAACATCAGGCCAATGCCCATGCCGGCCGCAAAAAGCATGGCGATCCATGAGGTAAACTTGAAATCTGGCGTGGAATCGTCGGGCCCCAGTTTGAGGCGCCCGTAGCGGCCCAGACAAAGCAGGAGGACGGCCACGAGAAAAATGCCGACGGCCAGCAAATAGAGCCAGCCGAAACTGGTGAGGATGGATGATTGCAGGGCGCTGAAAAAGGAACCGGCGCTGGCGGGAAAGATCACGCCAATGGCGAGGAAAATGGCGATGATTAATACCGATCCGAAAAAGACCGGCGGATTGATGACAAAGCTCTTGAACATGGCGCCCCCCTTTGGCCGTGAACAAGGAGTAAACCACAAACGCTCAACAAGTTCCAAGACGTGGGCGGGAGAGACGCTATGCCGCCGTCGCCAGCACTGCTGAACTAGGCCGTTGCTGCCTTGCGGCCGGCGATGAAGCCGGAAAAGCGCTTGTTGATAAAGGGCACGACCGCAAGGACAATGGTGGCCGACATCATCGGCACCAGGATCAGGCTGCGCTGCCAGATGTCCCAGCCATTGGTGAGGGGCATCAGCACATAGAGGTAAAGGGTCACCACGGGATAGACGGCCAAGGTCATCAGCAGGGTGAGGCGGAGACGGGCGGGGAGGGACATGGAAAAGCTCCAAACGAAACGGCACGTTCCGTTTTATATCGAAACGAGCCGTTTCGTTCAAGACTTTTCTGCAGGACTCTTTTGCGCCATATAGAATGGCATGAGCGCACAGGCCGACAGCCCGATGGACACTGAACAGACCGCGAGGCGGTCGATTGGCGCGCGGCGCAATCCGGCAAGCCAGGAGGCGATCCTGGATGCGGCGCAGGCCGTGTTGCAAGAGGGCGGGATCGCCGGGTTTTCCATTGAGGCGGTGGCGCGGCGCGCCCGGGCAGGCAAGCCGACCATCTATCGCTGGTGGCCGCACCGGACGGCCCTGATGCTCGACGTCTATAAGCGTTTCAAGAATGCGCGCAGTTTTCCCGATAGTGGGTCATTGCGCGAAGACATGATCAGCTTTCTGGGCGATCATCTGCTGGGCTTCTGGCGGGGCAGCCTGTGCGGCACAGTCTATCGCGCCGTGGTGGCCGAGGCGCAGACCGATCCAGAAGCGGCCAAGGTGCTCAAGGCCTATCAGGGCGAGCGCATGGCCCATTCAGTCCGCATGGTAGAGCGAGCCAAGGCGCGGGGCGAAGTGCCCCGAGAGACCGACGGCGAACTGGTCATCGACCTGATCGTCTCCTATGCCTGGCACCAATTGCTGCTGGGGCAGGTGGACGAAGCGATGGATAAGGTTCCGGCGGTGGTCGACACGATCCTTAAAGGCGTGCTCGGCTATCGGGGATAGTCCGGAGCGACCCACTGCGGCAAGGAAAAAGCCCGGCACGCTGGCCGGGCTTGGTCGTATCCGGGCGCTGGCGCTTACTGTCCTGCGGCGGCGTTTTCTGCGGCTTCCTGCGCGTCGAAACGGGCCTTGAGGTCTGCGTCCTCGATGGTGATGTCCACACCGGCCATGAGTTCGTCTACCTTTTCGGAGAAGGTGCGCATCAGAAGCTGGTTCTGGATCCGGGGGGCAACCTGTTCGAAGGCGGGGGGCTGGGACTGGCGCGTTTCCTCAAGACGGATGATGTGCCAGCCGAACTGGGACTGGACCGGGGTGGACACCGCGCCCTCTTCCAGGGCAAAGGCGGCCTCCTCAAAGGGCTGCACCATCATGCCACGGCCGAAAAAGCCCAGATCGCCACCATTGGCTGCGCCGGGATCGATCG
This sequence comes from Devosia polycyclovorans, assembly GCF_042181575.1. Taxonomy (GTDB): domain Bacteria; phylum Pseudomonadota; class Alphaproteobacteria; order Rhizobiales; family Devosiaceae; genus Devosia; species Devosia polycyclovorans. The sequence goes on from NZ_CP170082.1 coordinate 818,489, forward strand.
AATTCTCTCGGGCGAGGGTGGCGAAATCGGCGCCGCCATCAAGCTCGGCCTTGAGCGTATTGGCTTCTTCCTCGGTCTCGACCAGAATATGGCTGGCGCGGATTTCGTCGACCGGCTCGAACTCTGAGACAAAGGCGTCATATTCGGCGCGGACGGCTTCCTCGGTTACCGAGGCAGCAATCGCCTCGGCAAAATAAGCGCGGCGCAGGGCGCGTTCTTCGAGATATTCGCGGCGCTGGGCGAAGATTTCGGTCTGGTCCATGCCGGCCTCGCGGGCGGCGGCGGACATAACCTTCATGTCAATCAGGATGCGCACGAGGAAGGCACGACGCTCCTCGGGCGGCATCTGCGAGAGCTCCTGGGCCATGTCTTCGGCGGCAAAGGCCAGGTCTCCCTCGGTGATGGTTTCCGCGCCGACGGTCGCGACGACTGTGGAGGGATCGACGGGGGCGGCCTCGGCGGCAGGGGCTGCGGCATCCTGCGCCAGCGTGCTGAGCGCGGGTGCGGCAGAAAGCAGGACGGCGAGGCTGGCGACGCGCAGCAGGCGCGAGCTGGAAGTGAGCATGGGGATCTCGTGTCTCCTTGGCGGGCCAGCAGGATTGCGCGTGGCCGGCGTGGTCAGATTTTCCGGCCTTCCGCTCGCATGGCAAGGGGGCCAAAATGTGCCGGGCAAGGCCACGGTCACTCAAGTGTCATCGCGAACCGCTACGCGCCCGCTTGGCGTAGGGGCGGGGAAGGTGTGGCCCATTTCCGATACGTTGACAAGCCTGACCCCCACTCTTACATCTCAGCCGCTTTTCATTGAGCATGGGACCGCCGCCAAGCGCCCGAAAAGCGAGGCTGGGACCATGCGCTTAATCCGCCAGAGGGAACCGAGAAGGATTCCCTGAATTGTGACGAGGCGAAGTGGGGCCCGCCAGTGCCCGCATTGACTGCAGGCCGCCCGCTCCACCAGCCCCGCCGCTCACAAACAAAGGACCGTAAAACAATGGCACTTGCTGCGCTTGCCCGGAAATTCTTCGGGACGACCTCGGACAGGCAGGTCAAGCGGTACCAGGGCAAGGTGGCGGCGATCAACGCGCTGGAACCGGAACTGGCCAAGCTCAGCGATGATGCGCTCAAGGCGCGCACCGCCGAGTTCAGGACCCAGCTCGAACAGGGCGCCAAGCTCGACGATCTGATCGTGCCCGCCTTCGCCACGGTGCGCGAGGCCAGCAAGCGCGTCCTCGGCATGCGGCATTTCGATGTGCAGCTGATCGGCGGCATGGTGATGAATGATCGCTCGATTGCCGAGATGCGCACCGGCGAAGGCAAGACGCTGGTGGCGACGCTGCCGATGTATCTCAATGCGCTGGCCGGCAAGGGCGCGCATCTGGTTACCGTCAACGACTATCTGGTCCGGCGCGACGCGCAGTGGATGGGTCAGATCTACAATTTCCTGGGTCTGAGTTATGGCGTGATCGTGCATGGATTGACCGATGCTGAGCGCAAGGCCGCCTATGCCGCCGATATCACCTATGGCACCAATAACGAGCTGGGCTTCGACTATCTGCGCGACAACATGAAATATACCCGCGCGCAAATGGTGCAGCGCGGTCATGAGTTCGCCATTGTCGATGAGGTGGACTCGATCCTGATCGATGAGGCGCGTACGCCGCTGATCATCTCGGGCCCGTCCGAGGACCGCTCCGAGCTCTATGTCAAGATTGACCAGCTGATCGGGGTGATCGGCGAGGGCGATTACGAGCTCGACGAAAAGCACCGGGCCGCAACTTTTACCGACCAGGGCGTGGAAAAGCTCGAGGCGGCCCTGGGCGAAGCCGGCCTTCTGCGCGGCAGTTCCATGTATGACGTGGAAAACGTGGCGCTCGTGCACCATGCCAATTCGGCCCTGCGCGCCCACAAGCTGTTCCGCAAGGACAAGGATTATATTGTCCGCCAGACCCCCGAAGGGGGCGAAGTGGTCATCATCGACGAATTCTCGGGCCGCATGATGCCTGGCCGCCGCTATTCGGAAGGCCTGCACCAGGCGCTGGAAGCCAAGGAACACGTCAAGATCCAGGCCGAGAACCAGACGCTGGCCTCGATCACCTTCCAGAACTATTTCCGCCTTTACAAGAAGCTGGCCGGCATGACCGGTACGGCGGCGACCGAGGCCGAGGAATTCGCCGACATCTACAGCCTCGGCGTCACCACGGTGCCGACCAATATGCCGATCCAGCGCATCGATGAAGACGATGCGATCTACCGAACGGCCGAGGAGAAGTTCGAGGCTATCGCCGAACTGATCAAGGAATGCCAGGAGCGCGGCCAGCCCGTTCTGGTGGGCACCACCTCGATCGAAAAGAGCGAGATGCTGGCCGAAATCCTGCGCAAGAAGAACGTGGGCCAGATGAACGTGCTCAATGCGCGTCATCACGAGCAGGAAGCCTTTATCGTGGCCGATGCGGGCCTGCCCGGCGCCATCACCATTGCCACCAACATGGCCGGTCGCGGTACCGATATTCAGCTGGGTGGTAATCTCGAAATGCGCATCCAGCGCGAAGCGAGCGAGCTCGAAGGCGAGGCGCGCGAGAAAAAGATCGCCGAGATCAAGGCCAAGATCGCGGAAGACAAGGATAAGGCGCTGGCTGCCGGCGGGTTGATGGTGATCGGTACCGAGCGCCACGAAAGCCGCCGTATCGACAACCAGCTGCGTGGCCGTTCGGGTCGACAGGGCGATCCGGGCCATTCGAAATTCTTCCTCTCGCTCCAGGACGACCTGATGCGCATCTTCCCGGTGGAATCGATGGATTCCATGCTGGGCAAGCTGGGCCTGGAACAGGGCGAGAGCATCACCCATCCCTGGGTCACCAAGGCTATCGAGCGGGCGCAGGGGAAGGTCGAAGCGCGCAATTTCGACATCCGCAAGAACATCCTCAAATACGACGACGTGATGAATGATCAGCGCAAGGTGATCTTTGAGCAGCGTCTTGAGTTCATGGATGCCGAGGACGTCAGCGACACCATCACCGAGATGCGCCACGATGTCGTGGAAAATATCTCGGCCAAGGCCATGCCGCCGCGCACCTATCCGGAGCAGTGGAACACCGAGCAGCTGGCCGCCGCCGCCAAGACCTATCTCAATATCGATATCCCCGCCGCTGAATGGGCGGCCGAAGAAGGTATTGATGCCGAGGCCATGGAGCAGCGCATTCGCGAGGCCGCCGACGCGCTCATTGCGGCAAAGACCGAGAAATACTCGCCCTCGATCATGCGGCAGGTGGAAAAATCGATCCTGCTGCAGTCGGTGGATGGGTTGTGGCGCGAACATCTGGTGATGCTCGATCACCTCTCCAAGGTGGTGGGCTGGCGCGGTATCGCTCAGCGCGATCCGCTCAATGAATACAAGCAGGAAGCCTACGAGCTGTTCCAAGCCATGCTGGGCAATCTGCGCGAGCTGGTGACCACCCAGATCAGCCATGTCGAGTTGCAGATCCGCCAGCCCGAGGCGCCGCAGGCGCCCGATCCGGCCAAGCTGACACAGACCCATATCGATCCGCTCACGGGCGAGAATGATGCGGAAGGGGACGCTGCTGCGAACCGAGACGGTTTGCTGCCGGTCGATCCCAAGCTCTTGGTGGGTGTGTCGCGCAATGCGCCGTGCCCCTGCGGCTCGGGCAAGAAGTTCAAGCACTGCCACGGCGCCTTCGCCTAGGGCGGGTGTGGTGACCAATCTGCTCACCAGCGATTGGATCACCCTTGATGGTCGGCTGGAGCCCATCGATTTCGATGGCTTTGCCGATGACCGCTCGCCAACGGAACTGGCGAAGCTGGTGCTGAACGCCTATTCGCGCCCTGGCGACTGGGTGCTGGACCCCTTCGCCGGGCTCGGCACGGGTCTGATCGCAGCGGAGGCCATGGGACGCCACTGCATCGGTTTTGAACCCAATGCGGCGCGGGCGGGCTGGGTGCGAGAGAGGCTATGGCCGCCCAACCGGATCATTCAAGCCCCGATCGAGGAGCTGGACAGGCACCAATTGCCCGGCTTCTCCCTGGTTTACACCAGCCCGCCTTATCCCACCGTTCATCTGCAAGACGACCCCTGGGGGCCGAGCTACTTCCAGGACATGGAAGCCATATTTGCCAGTATCGCCAGCCATGTTGTGCCGGACGGCAGAATAGTGGTCGAAGTCTCCAATATCCTGACCGATGAGGGCTTCCGGCCGCTGGTCGGGCAGATGGCCGAGACAATCGGCAGGGTGTTCCGGCTGGAGCGGGAGGTGGTGCGCATCAACACCTCGGACTGGCCAGCGGGACCAGGGGTGTGGCACAGCTCATTGCTGATTTTTACCGCGAGCGCCGGCTAGCAGCTCACGCGGATTTCGGCGTAGCCGGTGACACCCTCATCGCCGCCCGAGGTGACCGCGATCATGCAGGGGCTGCCCGGCAGGGGCATGGAGCCGCCCGAGGGGACCGAAGTGCCGTCGGAAAGGGTGATATAGCCATTGTCCACGACGCTGACTTCGATCACGCCGGGATGATCGCAGACGGCATAGGCGTCGCCCGAGGCGACCAGCAAACGCATGCCGACCGGGAGACAATCTCCCTGGTCGTCGCTGGCAGGACTAGCCGCGGGGGTTGCAGTGACCGTAGCGGGCATGGGCACGTTTGCGCCGGCCATGGACTCTTCAATTTCGGACAGCCGGTTCTCCAGCGCCGCAAGGCTCCCGTCCTCGCCGCCATTGCGGGTATAGAGGTCCAAACTCACGCGCAGCTTGGCCAACTCGGTCGAGAGGCGCAGGATTTCCTGCCGGCCTTGGCTGTAGACCCAGCCGGAAAAGGCAAAGGTAGCAATACCGAACAGCACGGCGGCGAAGGCGAGGACGCCCGGCAGGCGCGGCGGGTGGGCTGCGGGTTTGACCGGACGGTCCTGCACTGAGCTTTTTCGCGGCGGCGCAGGGCGCACCTCGTCCACCACCACTGGTTCGGGGTCCTTACCAGGCTTGGCGCTGTCCGGCTGATCCATCAGGGCCTTCCTTGGGCTAGATGCCCGCAGTCGGGCCTAACTGGGGCAGAACTGTGGCCATAAGCCTGGGGCGCAAGGCAACAATTGGATCAGGGGCGCTGGGTGTCGGACGTGGGCATGCCTGTTGTGGCCTCGCCATTGGCATTGGCGGCACCACCGAACAGCCCGCCAATGCCTGAACCGATGCCGGAGAAGAAATTGTTGACGGTCGCGCCGCGCTCCCTGAGTGCCGCTTCTTCAGCAGCCTTACGTTCGGCGGCCTTCTGGGCCGCTTCCGCCTTGCTGGCAAGTTCGGCCTCGTCGGCCTTGAGCTTGGCGGTGAGCGCAGGGAGCTGTACGGAGGCGGGGCAGGGGCCAGCCGCATCAAGCGGGCCGGAATTGGCCGGGTTGAAGATGTACTGCTTTTCGCACACGTCCCAGACCGGTGGGGTCTTGGTCAGCTCGAAATAGTCGTGGCCTTCCTTGATGTCCTTCCAGAAGTCCATATGGGGGCTGGTGGCATGTTTGGCCATGTTGGCCGCAGTCATGCGGAAGGGAAAAATCTGCAGCTGGAAGCTGGGATTGCCGCCCTTGAACGTCTCGCGGGCCAGGGCGTAGATCTCGGCAATGCCGGCATCGGTCATGGCGTAACAGCCGCGCGAGGAACAATCGCCATGCACCATCAAATCCGAGCCGGTGCGGCCATGGGCGCGGTCGAACTTGTTGGGAAAGCCGGTGTTGAAGGCCAGGTAGTAGCTAGAGCGCGGATTCATCAGGCCCGGCGTGATGGTGTAGAAACCCTCCGGGCTCTGCCGGTCGCCTTCCTTGAACTTGGGGCCGAGATCGCCGGAATAGGCGCAGATTTCATAGGTCTTGAAGTGGCGATAGGTGCCCGATCCGGTCTTTTTCCAGACCTCAAGGATCGCTTCTTCCTTGAAAATGCGCACCAGCATGCCGTCGCCGGGCGAGGAGCCCATATTGCGCAGGCCCTGCACGACGCCGCTGGAGAGCGGCACGTTGTGGCGGTTGTCGCCGCCCTTGATGAAGCCGGAACAGGCGGCCAGACCCAGGCTCAGCCAGAGCAGAATGATGAAGGCAGCGAAGCGGTGAAAGAAGGTGGCAGTCAAGGAAATCCAGCCCGTCACTAAGAGAACCCGGCCATCGGGCAATTTAGCGCAGTATGAACCGATGCGGTGAATGAAGCCTTTACCATGGGCCGGTAGTGGGCGGAAGCCGGGTGCGTTCACGCGGATGTGTGGCGCGACCGAAGCCGCGCCGCAGCTTGGCTAGAGATTGGTGCCGATGGCCAGGAACTTCTCGCGGCGGTGTTCGCGCGTTTCGAGGCGCGACTTGCCGGCGAAGTCCTTAAGGAAGGCAGCCAGGGCGGCGCGGGTGGAGTCCATGATGGTGCCGTGGTGACGATGCGCGCCGCCGGCGGGCTCGGGAATGATGGCGTCAATGACACCAAAGCCGAGCAGGTCCTGGGCGGTGATCTTCTGGGCCGTGGCCATGTCCTGCGCCTTGGCCGCGTCGCGGAACAGGATCGAGGCGCCGGCCTCGGGCGAAATCACCGAATAGATGGCGTTTTCGAGCATCAGCACGCGATTGGCTGTGGCAATGGCAATGGCCCCACCCGAGCCGCCTTCGCCGATGATGATGGCGATGTTGGGCACACCCAGTTCGAGGCTCTTTTCGGTCGAGCGGGCAATGGCCTCGGCTTGGCCGCGCTCTTCGGCGCCGATGCCGGGATAGGCGCCGGAGGTATCGACAAAGGAAATGACCGGAATGGAGAAACGGTCAGCCATCTCCATGATGCGGACGGCCTTGCGATAGCCTTCGGGATTGGCCATGCCGAAATTATGCTTCAAGCGCGTTTCGGTCGAATTGCCCTTTTCCTGACCGAGCACAGCCACGGGCGTGCCGTTGAAGCGGCCGAAGCCGGCCTGGAGGGCAGCGTCCTCGCCGAATTTGCGATCACCGGCCAGGGGCGTCCATTCGGTGATCAGCGATCTCACATAGTCGGAGAAGTGCGGACGCTGCGGATGGCGCGCCACCTGGGTCTTTTGCCAGGGGGTGAGCTTGCGATAAATCTCGACCAGCGCCTCGTCGGCGCGGGCGGACAGCCGGTTCACTTCCTCGTCGATTGATACGGCCTGATCGCTCTGGGCCATCGACTTCAGTTCGGCGATCTTGGCTTCGAGATCGGCGACCGGCTTTTCAAAATCGAGATAAGATTGCATCCCACCGCCCGTACGGGTCATTGTTTTGGCATGAGTATTCTGGCCCACGCATTATGGACCGGTGCTCTTGCGCTTTAAAGTGGCCGGAAAGTGGCGATGGAGCAATGCCGAGTCAAGCTCTGGGCGCGAAATGGTTGGTATTTGGTGAGCAAAGCTCAGCCATTGGCCAGCGGATGGTGGCTTTGCACCAGATTGCGCAGTTTCTCGTCCAGCACGTGGGTGTAGATCTGGGTTGTGGAAATATCGGCGTGGCCGAGCAGCATTTGCACCACGCGCAAATCAGCGCCCCCGGCCAATAGATGACTGGCAAAGGCGTGGCGCAGCACATGGGGCGCCACGCGGGCGGCCGAGATGCCGGCGCGGACGGCGAGGCCCTTGAGATCGCGCGCAAAAACCTGGCGGGAGAGGTGGCCGTCCTCGCCCTTGGCGGGGAAGAGGAAGGGGCCTGGCTCCAGCGTCGAAACCCACAGGCGCACAGCGTCGCGGGCGCGGTCGTTCATGGGGACGACGCGATCCTTGTTGCCCTTGCCGGTGACGGTGATGTAGGCGGCGTCCCGCATGACGGCGGCGCGCTTGAGGCTCACCAGTTCGGAGACGCGCAGGCCCGTGGCATAGAGCATTTCGAGCAACACATAGAGACGCTGGGCGGCGACCTGCTTGTGCGGGCCGGCCGGGGTGTTGGCCTCGGTTTCGGCGAGAGACAGGAGCCGGTCGACCTCGGCCACCGAGAGCACTTTGGGCAGGGCGCGGCGCGATTTGGGGCTGGCGACGATGCGGGTCGGATCGTCGCTTCGCAGGCCGTCCGCGCAAAGGAACTTGTGGAACTGGCGAATGGCGGACAGGCGCCGGGCGCTGGAGGAGGCCGAAAGGCCCTCGATCTTGAGATCGTTGAGCCAGGCGGTGACGGTGTCGCGCGTTGCGCTCAGCAGGGTCTGGTCCTGCGCTGAAACGAAAGCGGCATAGTGAGTGAGGTCACGCCGATAGGCCTCAATGGTATTGGCCGCCGCACCGCGCTCGGCACTCATCATTTCGAGAAAGCTCGAGATCAAGTGGGCGCCGCTCATTGGCCCTGGGCGGGTTCGGAGGTCACATTGGGTTGGGGCAGGTTGCCGCCTGGCCGCGCCGTCTCGGTACCGCCCAGCAATTCGCGCGTGGGAATGCGCTGGCTCACCTCCTTGGGCGTAGGCTCGACAAAGGTGACCAGGGCGAACATGCCTGCATAGACCAGGCCCGCCAGGAAGATCAGGGTAATGAGGAGGCGGATCAGGGAGGGCATGAAATTCCTTGCAGGCCAGAGCGGCCCTCACATTATCGGCAAAAGGTTGCGGTTGTGTTGTTTTCCAGTGTCGCCGAAACAGTGTCCAGGGATCAACCGGCATGGTGCCGCGCTTGACAGGCCGGGCCGGGACCGGTTGATAGCGGCCATGATCGGAGGGCGCGGCAGTTGAGCAGAACGGATGGCGGTGGACGGCAGGGCCGGGCCCGTGCTTTGGCCAGCCGGCTGAATGGGCGCCCGCTGGTGCTGGTCGGCATGATGGGGGCCGGCAAGACCACGGTGGGTCGCCGCCTTGCCAATCGCCTGGGCCGCCAATTCATTGACAGCGATGAGGAAATCGAGCGCGCCGCGCAGATGAGCATTCCCGAAATTTTCGAGCAGCGCGGCGAGGGCGAGTTTCGCGTCGGTGAAATGCGGGTCATCGCGCGGCTGCTCAAGGAGAAGGACATCGTGCTGGCCACAGGGGGCGGTGCCTTCATCAACCTCGAGACGCGGGCCATGGTCAAAGCGGAGGCGGTGTCGGTCTGGCTCAAGGCCGACATCGATGTGCTGTTCGAGCGCGTCTCCCGCCGCTCCAACCGGCCCCTGCTCAAAACCGCGGACCCCAAGGGCACGCTGGAAAAGCTGATCGCCGAGCGCTACCCCATTTATCAAGAGGCCGATATCACGGTGATCAGCCGGGATGTGCCGCAGGACCAGGTTGCCGGCGATGTCGTCACCGCCCTTCTCGACCATTTCAAGACGCAGCAGGCATAGGTTCATGGCCCAGATCGACCACACTGTTCACGTTGCCCTGGGCGAACGCGCCTATGACATTCTGATCGGACCAAAGCTGATCGATGAGGCCGGCGTCATCCTCGCTGACAAGTTTCCGGGGCGGCGCTACGGCATCGTCACAGATGACCAGGTTGCCAAGGCGCAATTGCCCCGCCTCACCGCCGGGCTTGAGGCCGCAGGGCTATCTTATGATGTCATAACGCTGCCAGCAGGCGAGACCACCAAGAGCTATGCCATGCTCGAAAAGGTGGTCGAGGGCCTGCTGGCGGCCAAGCTGGAGCGCGGTGATCTGGTCATCGCGCTGGGCGGCGGCGTGATCGGCGATTTGGCCGGATTTGCCGCGTCAGTGACCCGTCGCGGCATGGACTTCGTCCAGATACCGACCTCGCTGCTGGCCCAGGTGGATTCCTCGGTGGGCGGCAAGACGGGCATCAATTCGCCACATGGCAAGAACTTGGTTGGGGCCTTCCATCAGCCCAAGCTGGTGCTGGCCGATCTTTCCGCACTCGACACGCTCGATCCGCGCCAGTTCGCCGCCGGCTATGCCGAGGTGGTCAAATACGGGCTGATCGATGATCCGGAGTTCTTCGAGTGGCTCGAGGCCAATCGCGCCGAGATCTTTGCCGGTGGCCCGGCGCGGGGCGAAGCGATTGCCCGCTGCTGTGCTCACAAGGCGCGGGTGGTGATCGAGGACGAGAAGGAAACCGGGGTGCGGGCGCTACTCAATCTGGGTCACACATTCGGTCATGCGCTGGAAAAGGACACGGGCTATTCGGACCGCCTGCTGCATGGCGAGGGCGTTGCCATCGGCATGGTGCTGGCGCATGGTTTTTCCAACCGGCTCGGGCTGGCGCCGGGGCAGGATAGCGGCCGGGTGTCCGCGCATTTGCAGGCCGCAGGCCTGCCGACCAAACTGAGTGATATTCCGGGTGAACTGGGCTCGACCGACACGCTGATGGCGGCTATTGCCCAGGACAAGAAGGTCTCGCGCGGGGCGCTCACCTTCATCCTCACCCGCGGCATTGGCCAGGCCTTTATCGAGAAGAACGTGAATCCGGCTGCAGTTCAGAGCTTTCTGGAGGAGATGCGCACAAAATGAGCCTCACCCTTTGGCTGACCTCGGCGGGCATCCTCGTGCTGCTCGCCATGAGCTTTTTCTTTTCCGGTTCCGAAACCGCGCTGACTGCGGCATCACGGGCGCGCATGCACCAGCTTGCCCGCAGCGGCGACCGGCGCGCGATCCTCGTGGAAAAACTCACCGGCGAGAAAGAGCGGCTGATCGGCGCAATTTTGCTGGGCAACAACATCGTCAACATCCTCGCCTCGACCCTGGCGGCGAGCGTGTTGATCGCCCTGTTCGGCGAGGCCGGCATTGCCTATGCCACCATCGCCATGACGGCGGCAGTGGTGGTGTTTTCCGAGGTCCTGCCCAAGACCTTGGCGCTGATGCGGCCCGATGGCTTTGCGCTCACCGTTTCGCCGGTGATCCGCCTGGTGGTGATCGTCTTTGCGCCGGTGACGCTGGCCGTGCAGGCCATTGTCAACGCGATCCTCAAGCTCTTCGGGCTTGATGCGAGCAATGTCAGTGCGATCTCCGGACATGACGAAATCCGCGGTACGCTGGACCTGCTCCATTCCGAGGGCGAGGTGGTCAAGGGCGACCGCGACATGCTTGGTGGCCTGCTCGATCTTCGAGATCTGGTGGTCAGCGATGTGATGGTGCACCGCACACAGATGCTGGCACTTGATGCTACCATGAGCGCGGACGAGCTGGTCAAGGCGGTGCTGGACAGCGCCTATACCCGCATTCCGCTCTATCAGGGCGAGACGGACGATATTGTCGGCATCATCCATGCCAAAGACGTGCTCCGGGCGCTAATGGCGGTGGATGGCGATGCAAGCCGGGTCGATCTCAAGCAGATCATGACCAAACCCTGGTTCATTCCGCAATCGACGCCGGTGCAGGCCCAGCTCTCGGCCTTTTTGAAGCGCCATTCACATATGGCGTTGGTGCTGGACGAATATGGCGTGCTCGAAGGCCTCGTGACGCTTGAGGACATCATCGAGGAAATCGTCGGCGACATTTCCGACGAGCATGACGAGCCGGACGACGAGGCCGTGTTCGGCATCGACAAGCAGGAGGATGGCAGCTTCATCGTCGATGCCAGCATCGCCATTCGCGACATCAATCGCCTGCTCGATTGGGACCTGCCCGATGCGCACGCCAATACTGTTGCCGGCATTGTCATCAATGCCGCCAAGCTGATCCCCGAGCCGGGGCATCAGGTCGAGGCGCATGGTTTTTCGTTCCTGGTGCTGGAACGCGACCGGCAGCGCGTGTCGAAAGTGCGGATCACGCCCCAACCGAAGGCTGGTCAAGCCTCGGCGGAATGACTATATGGCTTTGGCTGGCAGCACCTCGATGGCGAGGGCATGCACGCTGGCCTTCAATTCATCGTCAAGCGCTTCCATCACTGCGCGGTGTTGCGCAACGCGGCTTAGCCCGTCAAAATTGCGGGTCGCGATTCTGACACGAAAATGGGTTTCACCACCCTCCCGCCAACCGGCATGGCCGTGGTGAGATTGGGATTCATCGATCACCTCCAGATGGAGGGGAGCGAATTTTTCGGTGAGCTTGGCGTGGATCGTGTCCGTCATGGACATGGTGTGGGCTCCAATATCTGACTGAAGACACAACTAGGCACAATGAAACAGCAATCCAAGCTCTTCGATAACATTCGCATTCGCCCGCGGCGGGAGGAAAAGCCCGAACCGGTGGCGGTCAAGTGCGACTGGGAGGGCTGTGAAGCGCCGGGCGAGTTCAAGGCGCCAAAGGGCGCGCGGTCCGAGGGGCAGTATCACAATTTCTGCCTTGAGCATGTGCGGCACTACAACAAGGCTTTCAACTATTTCGCCGGCATGAGCCCGGAGGAACTGGACGAGGCGCTGCATACGCCGCCCAAGGCCGAATCGCGCTCGAGTTTTGCCACGGGCAACCCCACTGCGGCGCGTGCCGCGGGGCGCAATGCGGCCAAGCCGGGCGACAAGTATGGCGACCCGTTCGGGGTCTTTGCCCGCTATCGCTATCAGCAGTCCAAACGGCCGGTGACCGAGCGGGTCAAGCCGCTCAACGAGCCGGACCGGCGGGCCCTTGAGACCCTGGGTTTCACCAAGCATGCCAAGTCCGACGAGATCAAACGGGCCTATAAGGACCTGGTCAAAAAGCACCATCCGGACGTCAATGGCGGCGACGCCTCGTCCGAAGAGCGCCTGCGTTCAGTCATCGCGGCCTATACGCATTTGAAAAAACAGGGTTTCGTGGTGCATTGAGCCATGCCCTAAGGGCAGTGATGCGTAAGCAAGCCAAGGCTACCCGCGCCGTCACATTGCTGCTATAGAGCCACCGCCTTCATCAGATTTATTCCTTGCATTTCCAAGAGCCCGACCATGACTGAATTCGCCAATCTGCCCGATACCGAATACCAGGCGCGTGAGCTTTTCGGCATCGATACCGACATGGTGGTCAAGGGCTACAAAGAACGCACCGACCACGTGCCGCCGATCGATCCGGACTATCTGTTCGACCGCAATACCACGCTCGCGATCCTGGCCGGCTTTGCCTATAACCGCCGCGTCATGGTGCAGGGCTATCACGGCACGGGCAAATCCACCCATATCGAACAGGTCGCTGCCCGGCTGAATTGGCCGCTGGTTCGCGTGAACCTGGACAGCCACGTCTCCCGCATCGACCTCGTCGGCAAGGACGCGATCGTGCTCAAGGACGGCAAGCAGATCACCGAATTCCGCGACGGCATCCTGCCCTGGGCCGTGCAGAACAATGTGGCGCTGGTGTTCGACGAATATGATGCGGGCCGTCCGGACGTGATGTTCGTGATCCAGCGCGTGCTCGAACAGTCAGGCCGGCTGACGCTGCTCGACCAGAACCGGGTGATCATTCCGCATCCGGCCTTCCGCCTGTTCTCGACCACCAATACGATCGGGCTGGGCGATACGTCGGGGCTTTATCACGGCACGCAGCAGATCAACCAGGGCCAGATGGACCGCTGGAGCATCGTGACCACGCTCAACTACCTGCCGCATGACAAGGAAGTCGGCATCGTGCTCGCCAAGAACAAGACCTATGGCGAGACCGAAAAGGGCAAGAAGCAGATCGCCAATATGGTGCGTCTGGCGGACCTCACTCGTTCGGCCTTCATCAATGGCGACATATCGACCGTCATGTCGCCGCGCGGCGTTATCACCTGGGCCGAAAACGCCGTCATCTTCGGTGGCGATATCGGCTTTGCCTTCCGCCTAACCTTCCTCAACAAGTGCGACGAACTCGAACGCCCGGTGGTGGCTGAGTTCTACCAGCGTGTGTTCGGCGAAGACCTGCCGGAAAGCTCCGCCAATCTGGCGGTGATGGCGTAAGTAACTGCTCCCGGCCAAGGCCGGGAGACCCCTCATCCGGCCCTGCGGGCCACCTTCTCTCCAAGGAGCCGAAGGGACGCGGTGGCTGAAAGGCCTTAGACTGCCACCTGACCCCCATTGGGCGAGGGAGGCGTGAAGGGTCTTCCGGGAAAAGATTCATGGCACAACCTCCGCGCAGTAAAGCCAACAAGCCGGACCAGACCCAGGCGTTCAAGAGCGCCATGGGCGCGACGGTGCGCGCCATCGGGGCCAAGGCGGATCTTGAGGTCAGCTTTACCGCCGATCGGCCGCTGCTGACTTCAGACAAGGCGCGACTGGCCAATCTGCCGCGCCTGCCGACCAAGCGCGACATAGCCATTGCCCGAGGACAGGGTGATGCCATGGCGATGCGGCTGGCCAGCCACGATCCCGACGCCCATCGCAAGCGGGCGCCTATGGACCCGCAGGCCCGCGCCGCCTTTGATGCGCTGGAGCAGGCGCGCGTGGAGTCGTTGGGCTGCATCCGCATGCCGGGCATGGTGGGCAATATCCACGAAATGCTCGAAGACCGGCTCTTCCGGGCCAATTTTGCCGAGGTCAACGACAAGGGCGATGCGCCTTTGGCCGAGGCGCTGGGGCTGATGCTGCGCGAAAGGCTGGGTGGGGTCCAAGTGCCGCCTTCGGGCCACTCTCTGGTTGATCTGTGGCGCAAGGAGATCGAGGCCAAGGCCGGCACTTCTCTCGAGAAGCTGCTGGGCACTTATGAAAGCCAGGAAGAATTCTCCCGCGCCGCGCGCGCCGTGCTGCGCGATCTCAACCTGATCGCCGAAAGCGACATGGAAGACCCCGCCGACGGCGATGAGGAGAGCTCCGAGGACAACCAGCCCGAACAGGCGCAGGGGTCGGACGAGTCTCCCGAACAGGGCGAGGGCGAGAACGAACAATCCGAGAGCGAAGAAGACCAGCAGGCTGGCGAGAGCGAAGACACCGGTGACGTCGAAGGCATGGAAGCCGACATGGCCGATGCCGACGAGGATGCCGAGGCCGAGGCGGGTGAAGACGCGCCCATGCCCCCGCCCGCCAAGGATGGCGGCGAGCGGCTGTCGAACCAGTTCAACTACAAGGTTTTTACCCAGAAATATGACGAGATCGTCAAGGCGGCCGAGCTTTGCCCGCCCGACGAGCTCGACCAGTTGCGCGCCCTGCTGGACAAGCAGCTCGAAAATCTGGCTGGCGCCGTGGCGCGACTGGCCAACAAGCTGCAGCGGCGGCTTATGGCCAAGCAGAACCGGAGCTGGCAGTTCGACCTCGAAGAAGGGCTGCTCGATACGGCGCGTCTCACCCGCGTGGTCACCGATCCGCTGCAGGCGCTCAGCTTCAAGGTCGAAAACGACACCGATTTCCGCGACACGGTGGTGACGCTGCTGATCGACAATTCCGGCTCGATGCGCGGCCGCCCGATCACCATCGCGGCGATCTGTGGCGATATTCTTGCGCGCACTCTGGAGCGGTGCGGCGTCAAGGTCGAAATCCTTGGCTTCACCACCCGCGCCTGGAAGGGCGGCAAGAGCCGTGAAGCATGGCTGGAGGCCAATCGCCCACCCAATCCGGGCCGGGTGAACGATATTCGCCACATCATCTACAAGGCCGCCGACGAGCCTTGGCGGCATGCCCGGCGCAATCTCGGGCTGATGATGCGCGAGGGGCTGCTCAAGGAAAACATCGATGGCGAGGCGCTCGAATGGGCGCGCAAGCGCCTGATGGCGCGGCCCGAGCAGCGGCGCATCATGATGGTGATTTCCGATGGCGCGCCGGTGGATGACTCGACCCAGTCGGTCAATGCGGGCAACTATCTCGAAGCCCATCTGCGCCAGGTGATCGAGGATATCGAATCCCGCTCGCCGATCCAGTTGGTGGCGGTGGGCATCGGCCACGATGTGACCCGCTATTACCGGCGCGCCGTGACCCTGCTCGATGCCGAGGAACTGGCGGGGGCGCTGACCGATGAACTGGCAGCGCTGTTCGACGAGGAAATGCCGGCCCAGACACGGCGGCGGGCGCGGGGGTGATGGTGCGGGCCGCTCTTGCCGCAGCCCTTGCGCTTCTGGTCTTGCCGACTGGGGCGGCGGAGCTGATGGTCAGTGCTGCGCCTGTCACCCGGTTCAAGGGCGTCGCGTTGGACCAGCCGGTCGATCGGCTGATCTTTCGCGGTGGCCTGACGCTGCAAAGTCCGGTCGATACCTTTGGCGGGCTGTCCAGTGTCACCGTCACTGGACCGGACCAGCGTATCGCCTTTGTGTCGGACCGGGGCAATTTCGTTTCCGGGCAATTGGCTTATGATGAAGCCGACCTGCTGATCGGGCTGATCGGGGTCAATATCGAGCCAATGCAGAATTCGGGCGGCACGGTGCTGCCGCGCCAGTTTGCCCGTGACGCCGAAGGCATGGACACCGTCTGGCGCAATGGCGTGCCCGTGGCGGTGCGCGTAGGCTTCGAGCATCTGACGCGGGTGGCCGATTTTGCCATTACCGATGCGCGGCCGGGGGGCGCGGCGCGGGAGATCAATATTCCGCAATGGCTGACGGACCTAAGGACCAATGAAAGTCTCGAATCGGTCTGCATCGCGCCACCGGCTTCCCCAATTGCAGGATCGACCCTGCTGCTGACCGAGGAAGCACTCGACGCCGACGGCAATCACCGCGGGGAGTTGCTGGGCGTCAATGACAAGGGGCCCATAGGCTACGTTAATTCGCCGATCGTCAATCCGACCGACTGCAAGTTCCTGCCCAATGGCGACCTGCTGGTGCTAGAGCGCGGCGTGTCGTTGTTTGCCTTTGTCATGAACTTGCGCCGCGTGCCGGCGGCCGAGGTGCGGCCCGGCAATCTGATGCGTGGCGAATTGCTGCTGAGCGCTCAGGGCGGTGAGATCGACAATATGGAGAGCCTCTTGGTGCACGAGACGCCCGGGGGCGAGAGGCGCATCCTCATCGGCTCAGACAACAATTTCAACGATTGGCAGCGCAATCTCATCCTGGAGTTTGCGCTGCCGGAATAGAGGTGCAAGCCGCTTTCGAAGGGGCGGCTACGCCGCTGCCGGCATCCGGTTCAGCACCAGATCGCGCACGGTTTTGTAGGGTGCGAGCAGGGCCACGGCCATGGCCAGCTTGACGAGGAAGTCGCCCAGCGCCAGGGACTGCCAGAGTTCGACTTCCGGGCCAAAGCCCAGCAGCGGGGCGGCGAAGCCGAGCGAGCCGTCTTCCATGCCGAAGGCCAGGTCGATACCGGCAAAGGCCGGGGCCATGGCGAGGCTGAAGAACAGCGCCGTGTCGAGCGCCGAAGAGATCACCGAAGAAAACATCGGCGCCTGCCACCAGGCGCCATTGCGCAGGCGGTGGAAAATCGAGACGTCGAGCAATTGGGCGACGAGGAAGGCCGAACCCGAGGCGATGGCGATACGCGGGGTGGCCAGCCAGACAGATAGCACAACGGCGACAGCGAAACCGGCGATGACGACCAGCCGTGTGCGCTGCGGTCCGAAAGCCCGGTTGGAGAGGTCGGTGACGAGGAATGCCACGGGATAGGTGAAGGCACCCCAGGTGAGAATGTCACCCAGGTTTACGCCGCCGATCATGGCATTGACGGGAAACTGAACCAGGAAGTTCGAGGCGGCGACCACGACCACCATGGCGGCAATGGCCACCAGCAAGCGAGACAGCATTTGACTACCTTCATCATATTCCGCAGACCGGCAACAGACCGGGGCGGGGTTTGGATGGTGCGCAGCTTTCGCTACGATACCGGAGGGAGCGGTGGCTCCAAAATACAAGACCGCGTGGCAGTTGCCCACCACGCGGCCTGAAATACAAGGTCAGGAAATCGCTTAGCCAGCGAGCGTGGCGCGGATTTCCTTCTTCAGGCCCAGAGCCAGCGGGGAGAGGTCGGCGTCGTCCTGCTTGAGCAGGAACGCGTCCAGACCACCACGATGCTCGACAGTGCGCAGGGCGGAGGTGGCGATCCGCAGCTTGACCGGACGGTTGAGAGCGTCCGAAAGCAGGGTGACGTTCACCAGATTGGGGAGAAAGCGGCGGCGGGTGCGGTTGAGTGCGTGGGAAACATTGTTGCCCACCATAACGCCCTTGCCGGTCAGTTCGCAGCGACGTGCCATTGGTCTAGATCCTGTTTGTGTAAAGGTCCTTGCGTGGCGGGATGATCCCGCTACGGGCCTCGATTGTGGAGAAATCTGGCGGGTCTTTAGAGAATTGGGGCCCATCCGTCAAGGCAAGAGCCCGACAAAGCGGCGCGAGCGCCTTGCTTGTGCCCCGGTGGAGCGGCAATTTGGACCCAATAAGTGATTCGTTCCGCCCGACCGGTCTCACGCGCGGGCGCAAGCAGCCGAGAAGACCACACGTGATCCGCACTGTCCTTGCCCTTGCCGCTCTTGTCCCGCTTTCTTGCGCCAGCGTCCAGGCGGCACCAGTCGATGCCCGCGCCAGCTATGTGGTCACGGTGGGTGGCATCAATGTGGCCATGGTCGATATTGACCTTGATGATGATGGCGCCCGCTATGGGCTGGAACTTTCGGCGCGCGTGGCGGGCCTGGGGAGTGTCGTAGCCAGTGGCACGGCCAGCGCGTCGGTCTCGGGGTCTTCTGCCGGATCCAACCTGCAATCGCGCAGCTTTGCTCTGGAGACCCGGGCCAATGGCGAGGTGTTCACCTCCAGTGTCGGCTATGACGGCCGCAATGTCAGCGCCTTCCAGGTCCAGCCGCCAGTGCAGGACAATTATGATCGGGTGCCGCTGGAGCGCGCGCATCTGACGGGGGTCGGTGATTTCCTCTCCGCCTTCGTGCTCAAGGGCAATGGGCTGGACCGGAGCCTGTGTGATCGGACGCTCAAAATCTTTACCGGGGTGGAGCGCTTCAACATCCGCCTCGGCTTTCTCGATAGTGACGAGGCGACCTCGCCGCGCACCGGATATCAGGGGCCGCTGGTCGCCTGCTCCATCGACTACCAGCCGATCTCGGGTCATTTCCAAAGCTCGGAAATGACCAATTACCTGGCCGATACCAGCCGCATGATCCTGTGGTATGCGCCCCTGGGCCAGACCGGCTATTTCATCCCCTATCGCGTGATCATCGGCACCACGATGGGTGATCTCTCCATGGTGCTGACGCGTGCCGAGAGCTGAACGGTCTGTCCCGAAACCGGACGGTCAAAAGCTTTTTTGACAATTTTGTAACGGCAGGTGCCCGCGGTCTGGCGGGTGGATCGTTAATGTCATCTGCGATTGCTCGCCTCTGGCGCTAACGGCCTGTCAGTACAATGCCGGATTGGCCCTAGTTTTACCCGATCTTCACCAATGTGAACGGGTTTCCCCCCACTTGCCTAAGAAACAAGGCCGGTTTGTGTGTCTGACCCCGCTCATCCCCCACAAGTGGTAGTGAACAAAGCCGAATTTGTGATTCTGGCCCGTTTCTGTCCCCGTTCGTTCCGGTTTTGGCCGGAAGGTTAACTCCGCTCACGGCGCGCACCCGGAACTGTTCTAGGTTGAGACAATCACAAGGTTTCCAGGCGGCTGATGCGCTGGTCGGGGCCGATCGTGAAAGCCTGGCGTAGAATCGCAGGGCTTCCCGGGAATGTGCCAGAGACTTCGAAGGTAACGACGGTGTGGCCTTATCGGTCGCGACCTGCTGCACGCGGTAACGGGGGTGATAACGCTCCTCAACCCGGCGCAACCATTGCGCGATGGCAGCCCTGCCATGGTGCCACTCGCCTTCGTCGCGCACTGCAGCGTCGGGCGCGAACAGCGTTGCGGCTTCGTCCGGAACGGTGCGGGTGAAATAGAGCTGCAGAGGCGCGGGCAGAGCCGCAGGGTCAAAATTGGACATGCATATTGCTCCGGAAACGTACTGTTCCCCCAAATGCGCCCGCGTGCTGTCAGGGTGTGTCAGTGGCCGCTGTCCCAAAGCGACACGTCAACACGGTTTTTCCTCAAGACGTGCCGGAAAAGCCAAGGACTCGGGGGCGCGACGTGGTGAAGACGGACAAAATGTTGCCAGAACAGATGTTTACGCAAAGTTCAGATTTGGCCGATTCCGGGCTGGATTAACCGCGCAGCAAGCGAGTTGAACACTTCCTGCGGCTTGTCGGTGCCAAAAATGGGTCCCGGGTCGGGCAGTGCCGCGGTTTAGTGGGTAAGTCTGCCCGGGTGATACCATATCTAGCCGTGAACAAAGCCAGACTCGGTGAGTCTCATCGATTCGGTTCTGATTTGTTCCGTCTGCGTTCCAGCGGTTAACCCGCGTGTCAAAACGATGACAATGCTGTCCTTTGCTGGGACAACTCGGCAATGCCCCTCGCAAGGCGGGGAACGAAGCCTTAAGTAGGGTGCGATGAGCTTTTCTCCTTCCCATTCGGTCAAGGCGATCCTTGGCCCGACCAATACTGGCAAGACCTATTTCGCCATTGAGCGCATGTTGGCCCACCCGACAGGGATGATCGGCCTGCCGCTGCGCCTTCTGGCGCGCGAGGTCTATACCCGCATCGTCGAGCGGGTCGGGGAACAGGCTGTTGCGTTGGTGACGGGCGAAGAACGCATCGTGCCAATCAAGCCGCGCTATTGGGTGGCGACAGTGGAAGCCATGCCCATGGATATCCATGTCGATTGTGTCGCGGTGGACGAAATCCAGACTGCCATCGATTTTGATCGCGGGCATGTCTTTACCGACAGAATCCTCAAGGCGCGCGGCCTTCAGGAGACGCTGCTCCTGGGTTCGGCTACCATGGCGGGGGTGGTGCGCAAGCTCATCCCCCATGCCGAAATCATCGATCGACCGCGCTTCTCGCAACTGACCTATGCGGGCTCCAAGAAAATTTCCCGTCAACCCGCGCGCAGCGCCATCGTCGCCTTTTCGGCTCGGCAGGTCTATGCCATCGCCGAATTGATCCGGCGCGAACGCGGCGGGGCAGCGGTGGTCATGGGGGCGCTTTCGCCCCGCACGCGCAATGCCCAGGTCGAGCTCTACCAGAATGGCGATGTGGATTTCCTTGTTGCCACCGACGCCATTGGCATGGGGCTCAATCTCGATATCCACCACGTCGCCTTTGCCGACGACACCAAATTCGACGGCCATCAGAGCCGACCGCTGACGCCTTCGGAACTGGGGCAGATCGCCGGGCGCGCTGGCCGGCACCGGCATAATGGCACCTTTGGCGTCACCGGTGGCACCGAGGGGTTTGACGAGGAGCTGGTCGTTCAGCTCGAGACTCATGATTTCCAGCCGATAAAGCAGGTGCAGTGGCGTAACTCGAACCTTAACTTCGGTTCGGTTGAGGCTTTGCGCAATTCACTCGAACTGGTGCCGCAGGACAAGACGCTGACCCGTGTGCCGATTGCGACCGATCAGCATGCGCTTGAATTTCTCATGCGCAATGAGGCCGGAGGGTTGGCGCGCGGCCACGATGCGGTCAAACTGCTTTGGGAATGTTGCCAGATTCCGGACTATCAGGGCATCTCGCCGGCGGCGCATGGCGAGATTGTCACCCGTATCTATACGGATGTAAGACGAATTGGATCGGTTCAAGCAGACTGGATTGCCGAGCAGGTCCGGTTTTGCGACAATGCGGAGGGCGACATTGACACGCTTAGCAATCGGATCAAGCAGATCCGGACCTGGACCTTTGTCGCCAACCGAAAAAACTGGCTTGAAGACCCCACCTATTGGCGCGAAAAGACGCGAGACATTGAGGACCGCCTGAGTGACGCTCTGCATGAGCGGCTCACCCAGCGCTTCGTGGACCGGCGCACCAGCGTGTTGCTCCGCCATCTGAAAGACAAACGTATGGTATCTCCCGAAATCAACAGCCAAGGCGAAGTCAGGCTGGAAGGCCATCTGATCGGAACGCTCGAAGGCTTCCGCTTTTCCCTGGCCCGCAATGATGGCGACACGGACGCCAAGGGATTGCGCGGTGCCGCCGATTCGGTGGTCGCTCCAGAGATACACAATCGTGCCGAGAGATTGGCCGGATCGCCAAATGAAGAATTCGTGTTGGCGACCGACGGGCGCCTGCGCTGGCGCGGCGAGATCGTGGCGGAACTGGCTGAAGGCGACAGCCTTTACCGTCCGCGCATCCTGCTCCTGGCCGACGAGACCCTGACCGGGCCTGACCTGGAAAAAGTGCAGGACCGGCTTTCGCTCTGGCTGCGCCACCATATCAATACCGTGCTCGAACAGGTCATGGCGCTCGAGGCTCCTGCCGATCTTGAAGGCACCGCACGCGGGCTCGCCTATCAGCTGTTCGAACATATCGGTCTCTTGCCGCGGGCCCAGGTGGCCGACGAGGTCAAGGCGCTCGATCAGGATGTGCGCGGCAAGCTACGCAAACTTGGCATCAAGTTTGGCGCCTATCACATCTATCTCCCGCTTTCCCTCAAGCCCGCGCCGCGCGAGCTCGCTCTGATCCTGTTTGCGCTGAAGAATGGTGGCGTGCGCCAGCCGGGCGTCACCGATATTCCCCATATCGTGCTCTCGGGCCGCACCTCCTTCGTGGTCGATCCGGAAGTCGATACTCGGCTTTACGAGATTGCCGGCTTCAAGGTGGCCGGAAGCCGGGCGGTGCGGGTCGATATTCTTGAGCGCCTGGCCGATATCATCCGGCCGCTGGTGGCGCTGGATGCCGGCCGCCCCTATCAGGGCGAACTGCCCTCCGGGGCCGCCGAGGGCAATGGTTTCCGCGTGACCGTGGAAATGACCAGCCTGTTGGGCTGCTCGGGCGATGATTTCTCCTCCATCCTGTCGTCGCTGGGCTATCGGGTCCGCCGGACGCCCAAAGTGGTCGAGACGCCGGCACCCGCTGAGGCTTCGGCCGAAACCCCGGCGTTTGAGCAGGTGCTCGAAGACAATGCCGCCAGTGCCGAGGCAAACAATGAGGCCGCTGCGCCGGAGAATGCCGAAGCGCCTGTGGTGGCAGAACCGGGAGAAGGTGCCGTGCCGGACGCCGCTCCGGCTGAGGTGGAGGCCGCAGCAGAACCGGCCGCGCCGGCCGAGCCAGAATTTGACGAGGTCTGGTTCCCCGGCGGGCGTCGCCACAACGAAAACCGCCGTCACGAAGGCCGCAATCGCCGAGATGGCGAAGAGGGCCCACGGCAGAACAATCGTCCGCGCCATGGCAAGGGGCCGCGCCGCCCCGAGGGCGAAGGCCAGAAGGTGCGTCCCAATGGCAAGGGCCGTCCCGACAAGACGGAACGGGGCGACCGCAAGGATCGCCGTCCGCCACGCGAGGAGCGCAAGCCGGTGTTCGATCCGGACAGCCCCTTTGCAGCTCTGGCAGCCTTGCGCGGCAAGTCGGAGTAGGGATTGGCGGGGACCGAACAGATGCCGCTCCGCAAGGAGCGGCTCGACCGGTTCCTGTTCTTTTCGCGCGCCGTCAAATCGCGCACCCTGGCCCAGAAAATCATCGAGAGTGGCGCTGTTCGCGTCAACTCGGAAAAGACCGAGCGCACCGATCTCAAGGTCGGTGCGGGCGATGTGCTGACCATGTCGCTGCACAACCGGATTGTGGTCTGGCGCATTCTCGATTGCGGTACGCGGCGTGGTCCGGCCAGCGAAGCGCAGACGCTTTACGAGGACATTTCGCCCCCGCCTGTGCCCAGGGCTGAGCTGTCGCCCTATGATGCGGCCATCGCCGAAAGACCGGCGGGAGCCGGGCGTCCGACCAAAAAAGAGCGGCGCGAAACGGACAGATTGCGCGGCAACGAGCCGGAATAGGCAAGTCTTTCGTCTCGGCAGCCTTGTGCGCCAAACCGTCCCCCCGGACGGCCTTGCGATGCGGCGGAAAACGGTTTAGCACCGGACGCGTTGAGACAGGCGGGCTGACCTGCCCTAAGGGTTGGGCCGCAACAAGACGGGATCGCCTCCTAGATGACCTATATCGTCACCGACAATTGCATTGCCTGCAAATATACCGACTGCGTGGAAGTGTGTCCGGTGGACTGCTTCTATGAAGGCGAGAACATGCTGGTGATCCATCCGGACGAATGCATCGATTGCGGCGTGTGCGAACCCGAATGCCCGGCCGAAGCCATCAAGCCCGATACAGAAAGCGGGCTGGATGAATGGCTTGAGCTCAACCGCAAATTCTCTGCCTCCTGGCCCAATTTGACCGAGCGGCGCGAACCATTGCCAGAGGCAAAAGAGCGTGATGGCGAAGAGGGCAAGCTGAGCAAATACTTCTCCGAAGAGCCCGGCGAGGGCGACTGACGCCAACTCGCTGCAGCGCAGTCAAGATCGAATATGCCAGTCCTAACAAGGGCTTGTCATGGTTTCGTCACATCGGTCCGGTCGCGGCCCGGTCTGGCATAGCCTGCGTGATTCGTTCCTTTTGATTCTGCTGAAAAATTGTGCTATGGTGTCACCATATGCAGTTGAGCCCATCACCCAGCCCGTGCCGCAAGGCACGATTTTTTTGACACCAGACAAAGTGGATGCATGACGTTCCGGCAAGCGGATCCGGGACGACGTGGGGTTTAACTGCGCATATGCGTCCGGGTTCGCGGGCGCCAAACAAGTAGGATGGCTGACCTTGCCGCAAGGAACCAGCTATTGGGGCGTCAACAAGGAGTTCGAAGCATATGGTAGCCAAGAAGCAGCAGCAGCGGCTTGGGTTCAAGACAGGCGAGCATGTCGTCTATCCGGCCCACGGCGTCGGCATTGTCGTCGCCATTGAAGAGCAGGAAGTCGCTGGGCTGACCCTCGAGCTGTTCGTAATCAGCTTCGAGCAGGACAAACTGACCCTGCGCGTTCCCGTGGCCAAGGTCAAGTCCGTCGGCATGCGCAAGCTGGCCGATGAAGACGAAGTCACGCGCGCTCTCGATACCGTCACCGGCCGGGCCCGCGTCAAGCGCACCATGTGGTCGCGCCGCGCTCAGGAATATGAAGCCAAGATCAATTCGGGCGATCTGATCGCCATTTCCGAAGTGGTCCGCGATCTTTATCGTTCCGAAGAGCAGCCCGAGCAGTCCTATTCGGAACGCCAGCTGTTCGAGCAGGCCATGGACCGCATGAGCCGCGAAATCGGTGCGGTGCGCAAGCTCACCCTCACCGAGGCCGTGCAGCTGATTGAAAAGCAGCTCGCCAAGAGCCCCAAGCGCACCAAGGCCGACGCGGCCGAAGCCGAAAGCGACGAGGAAGCTGCTTAGGCTCTTGCGTCAGACTGATTGGAAAAGGCCGGTGAACACACCGGCCTTTTTTGTGGCTGGTGAGAACGAATTGAACCAGTGGCGTGACTTGGCGCCGCCGGTGTGATCAAAGCCGGCGAACATGATTTTCCGGTGATCCCATGCCCAGTTACGCTTATCTCGCCATCGCCATTATTGCCGAAGTGATCGCAACCACGGCACTCAAGGCGTCGGAGGGTTTTTCCAACCTTTTGCCATCCATTCTGGTCGTGGTGGGATATGGCGTGGCGTTTTACTGCCTGTCGATGACCCTGCGCACCATTCCGGTCGGCATTGCCTATGCCATCTGGTCGGGTGCGGGCATTGTGCTGGTCTCGCTGATCGGCTTTGCCCTTTATGGTCAGAAGCTCGATGTCTGGGCCGTCATCGGCATCGGGCTAATCATGTCCGGTGTGCTGATCCTCAATCTTCTCTCGAAGTCGGTTGCTCATTAAGGCGATAGCGGCCAGTGGCCAGGGCAGCGTGCAGCGCGGCGATGGTCTGGGCACGGTCGAGGCCGCCGACATCCAGAGCATATGCTTGATGAGCGCCGAGATCGGCGAACTGAGCATGTAGCGCGGCCACCACGTCCGGATTGCTCAGGCTGTCGCCGCCACGGGCAATGCAGCGCGCCACCGCCTCCTCAGCAGAGGTCCGCAGCACCACATAATGCAGCGGCACGCCAAGGGCCGCAAAGGCCGTCAGGGCCCAGGGCCGGATGACGCCATCGAGCGCGACGAAATAGCCATAGCGGGCATAGGTGCCCGCCACACCCGCCGCGACCTGCATGATCATCTGGTTCTGCTGGTGCGATTGAGGAAGCCAGGGGTCGATTTTGCCGGTCTTGATATAGCCCCAGAAATCGTCGGAATGCAGATGGACCTTGGGCCCGCCGGGAAGATGCGCCAGCGCGTCGGCACAGGTGGTCTTGCCCGAGCCCGGATGGCCGGAGAGGATCAGGATATGGCCGGCAGGCAGGTCCATCAACTCTTCCCCAGCACATCTTTCATGCTGACCGTGGCACTGCCGGGTCTCAGGGGTTTTTGCTGGCTTTCATGCGGCACCCAGCCGGCCAGCCAGATGACCTCCAGGGTGGCGCGAATGCGGCCATCGGGGTCGGCGTCGCGCTCGGCGTAGGCCTGGGCAGCGGCAGACAGCAATGTGCGGGTGGCAAATCTGCGGGGCCGGTCGGCCAGGGGATTGGATGCGCCAAGGGTCTTGAGTTCGGCCATCAGCGCAAAGGGGCTGGCGTAGCGCACGCGATGGGTTTCCACATCGGCGACCGGCAAGGCAAAACCCGCCCGCTGCAATAGGGCACCGGCATCGCGCACCTGGGCCATGGGCGCGACCCGGGCCGAAGCGCCGCCGGAAACGTGCAGATCGGCCGCAAGGAAAGCTTCGCGCAATTCGCTGAGGCTTTCCCCGCCGACAAAGGCGACCATCAGCAGGCCGTCCGGGTTGAGCAGGCGGCGCAGCCGCGCCAGGTGCCCCGGCACGTCATTGACCGCCTGCAGGTGCAACAAAGAGACGATCAAGTCGAGTTCGCCCGCGGGAAGTGCGGGAAACTCGTCGCCGGAAAAGGCCTCGACGCGCTGTGCCTGCACCGGGCCATTGGCGGTAAACAGGGTCTCGGGCAGGGTGTGCGCATCAGGGCCGATCAGCACGGCGCGGGTGAAATCGCGCTTATAGGTGCTCAGGCGATCGGCCAGATCTTCCAGCACCAGATCACGCACGAAATTACCGCCGGGCGGACGGCGGGCCAGATTGCGGGCGATCTGGGTGGTGTCGAACAGGCGTGGTGGGGTGGTCATCGAATATGGCTTTCGCCGGAGCCGGGTCGGGAGCAATATGGCTGTTATGGAGACGGGGGCCGGGGAAGTCAAAGAGATCGGGCATGTGGCGCGGCTGCGGCAGAGGCTGGCCGGCTTGCGCAATGGTTTGCTCGACCTGATCTATCCGCCGGGATGCGCTGCGTGCAATGCGCCGCTGGCGGGCGCCCAGGGCCTCTGTTCCCAGTGTTTTGCCGACCTGCGCCAGATCAGTGCGCCGCTCTGCCCGGTACTGGGCATTCCATTCGAGACCGATCTGGGGCCGGAAACGCGCTCGGCCGAGGCCCTGGCCGATCCGCCGCCATTTGCGCGGGCGCGGGCGGCGGTGGCCTATAGTGCGGTGGCCGGCCGGCTTGTCAGTCGTCTGAAATATGGTGACCGGCCCGAATTGGCGCGCTTCTGTGCGCGGTTGATGGCTGCGGCGGGAGCCGAGTTCTGGCCGTCTGACCCGATCATCGTGCCGGTGCCGCTCCATGCCAGCCGCCTGCGTTTCCGCCGCTACAACCAATCCATGTTGCTGGCGCTTGAACTGGGGCGCATGACGGGCTGCCGTGTTGATCCGCACCTGATCCGGCGGCACCGCAAGACGCGCCAGCAGGTGGGGCTGAGCGGCGATGGGCGCCTGCGCAACGTGCAGGGCGCTTTTTCCGTTCATCCGCGCGTCCTGGAGCGGCTGGCGGGCCGGCCGGTTGTGCTGGTCGACGATGTCTATACCACTGGCGCCACGGTCAAGGCTGCCATAAGAGTGCTCAAACGCGCCGGTACCGCAGAGGTGAACGTGATCACCTTTGCCCGCGTTGTCATTGGCGAGGATCTGCCCATATAAGAGGGCAATTGCATGATTTTCCGGAGCCTGGAGCGATATGGCCAAGGTTGAGATCTACACCACCCCCACCTGCCCCTATTGTCACGCCGCCAAGGCGCTGCTCAATGAAAAGGGCGTGGACTATTCAGAAATCACTGTGCTCGATCCAGATTTGCGCGAGAAGATGACGCAGCGTGCCCATGGCCGCCGCACCGTGCCGCAAATCTTTGTCGGGGAGACCCATGTGGGCGGTTATGACGACATGGCTGCGCTCGACCGCCGTGGCGGTCTGGATCCGTTGCTGGCGCAGTAGTTCTCCATGAAAATTGCCGCCATCCAGATGTGTTCGGGGCTCGATCCCGAGGCCAATCTTGCCGCGCTGGAACCCCTGCTGGCCGAGGCTGCCAATCAGGGCGCGCGCTATGCGCTGACCCCTGAGGTCACCATGATCTTCCCGGAAAACCGGGACCAGCTCAAAGAGGTGGCTGCGCCCTTCCAAGGCCATCCGCAGTTGGCGGCCGTGGGGGAACTGGCCAAACGCCATGGCATGTTCGTGCAGATCGGCTCGCTGCCGGTACCGCTCGAGGATGGGCGCTTCGCTAATCGCTCGGTGCTGTTCGGACCCGATGGCGCCCAACTGGCCACCTATGACAAGATACATCTGTTCGACGCCGACATTGCCGGGCTCAACGCCTATCGCGAGAGCGCGACCTATAAGGGGGGCGACAGCGCAGTGACGGCACCGCTTGAGGGATTCACCCTGGGCTTTTCGATCTGCTACGACATGCGCTTTCCCCGTCTCTACAATGCGCTGGCCAATGCCGGGGCAAACCTGATGGCGGTGCCGGCGGCCTTTACCGTGCCGACAGGCGAGGCGCATTGGCATGTGCTGCTGCGCGCCCGCGCTATCGAGACAGGCTCTTATGTCATCGCTGCCGCGCAGGGTGGCAGCCATCCCAATGGGCGTTCGACATATGGCCATTCGTTGATCATCGACCCCTGGGGCAAGGTGATCGGCGAACTCGACCATGACCGGCCGGGCGTGCTAGTGGCCGAGGTCGATCCTGCCGCGACTGCTGAGGCGCGCAAGCGCGTGCCGGCGCTGGCCAATGCACGCGACTTTGCCGGGCCGGATTTGCACGGCTAGTCCGCTTTGCCTATATCGAAAGAACAGACGGCGTTTGCCGCAGCGAGATAGTTAGCACCGTGATTCAGTATTCGCTTCAATGTTCGAACGGGCATCGCTTCGATGTCTGGTTCAAAAGTGCAGCGGCCTATGATGAGCAAAAGGCGCGCGGCATCGTCACCTGCGCCCAATGCGGTGATCTTCATGTCGAAAAGGCGCCCATGGCGCCAAATGTGGCGCGCACCGACCAGGACCGGGTGCCGGTATCCGCGCATCACCCAGACGCCGCCAAGTTCCGCGAGATGCTGCGCGCCTATCGCAACAAGGTGGTAAGCGAAGCCGAAAATGTCGGCGACCGCTTTGCCGAGGAGGCCCGCAAGATCCACTTCGAGGAAGCAGAGGCGCGCGGCATCTATGGCCAGGCGACCAAGGACGAGGTCGTGGGGCTCATCGAGGATGGCGTTGAGTTCCTGCCCCTGCCCGATGTGGGTGAGGACAATTGAGCCTGTTCCTCCGCGATGGGTTCGACGCCGCGCTCTCAGCGCTTGCCGGTGTCACATTCGTCGATCAGTGGGACGCGCGCGTGGCCAAGGTCGGCGGCAAAGTGTTTTGCCTCCTGACCGATTACGAGCCCCGCTGTATTGTCTTTAAATGCAGCGAGGAGAGCTTTGATATCCTGACCAGTCTGAGCGGTGTCACGCAGGCCCGCTACTTTGCCAAGCGCAAATGGGCTAGTGCGGAAGCTGGGTCGGAACTGGGCGAAGACGATCTGCGGGCCTATGCCACTCGCTCACACGCGCTGGTCGCCGCGGGGCTAACCCGGAAGCTGCGCGCCGAACTGGGCATTGACTGACATTTTTGCTGAGATCGGGTCGGCCCGATAGGGAGGGTGGAATCCCCGCTATCGAGCCTGACCAAGCCAGTAACCTTGGCAGGCCACTGGTTGGCTGAGCGCGTGTTAGCACCGGGCGGCAGGCTTGTCACCAAAAAGTCATGCGCCGAGTGACGAATTGGACCGACCCTCCCTCAGGAGGGGGCGGCCAGACGCTATTGCCTCAGTGCCAGAGCTTGTCGATGGCCTTGGTGTCGCGCACGGCACCGGTGGCAGCGGAGGTGACAAAGGCCGCATAAGCCTTGAGCGCCGTGGTGATCTTGCGATTGCGCGGCTGGGCCGGTTTCCAGCCGAGCTTGTCCTGCTCGGCGCGGCGGGCGGCCAGTTCGGCATCGGACACCAGCACGTTGACGGTGCGGTTGGGGATGTCGATCTCGATAATATCGCCCTCACGCACCAGGCCAATGGCGCCGCCTTCGGCCGCCTCGGGCGAGGCATGGCCGATGGACAGGCCCGAGGTGCCGCCCGAAAAGCGCCCGTCGGTCAGGAGCGCGCAGGCTTTGCCCAGGCCCTTGGATTTGAGGTAGCTCGTGGGATAGAGCATTTCCTGCATACCGGGGCCGCCCTTGGGGCCTTCATAGCGGATGACGACGACATCTCCTTCCTTGATCTCGTTGGAAAGGATCGCCTTGACGGTCATGTCCTGACTCTCGAAGACACGGGCCGGGCCGGTGAATTTGAGAATGGATTCATCCACGCCCGCGGTCTTCACGATGCAGCCATCGAGCGCGATATTGCCCTTGAGCACGGCCAGGCCCCCATCCTTGGAGAAGGGGTTTTCCGGCGAGCGGATCGCGCCATTGGTGCGGTCGGTGTCGAGGTCCTTCCAGCGATTGGACTGGGAGAAGGCCTGCGTCGTACGCACGCCGCCGGGCGCTGCCATATAGAAATTGCGCACGCTTTCCGAATTGGTGCGCGAGATATCCCATTTGTCGATGGCATCGCCCATGGTGGCTGCGTGGACGGTGGGTTCGGTGCGGTTGATCAGGCCCGCGCGATCGAGCTGGCCGAGAATGGCGAAGATGCCGCCGGCGCGGTGCACGTCTTCCATATGAACGTCGTTCTTGGCCGGGGCGACTTTTGAAAGCACTGGCACCTTGCGGCTCAGGCGGTCTATGTCGTCCATGGTGAAGTCGACGCCGCCCTCATGGGCCGCGGCCAGAATATGCAGCACGGTATTGGTCGAGCCGCCCATGGCGATGTCCAGGCTCATGGCGTTTTCGAAGGCTGCTTTTGTGGCGATCTTGCGCGGCAGGACGTTTTCGTCTTCCTGCTCGTAATAGCGGCGGGCCAGGTCAACGATCAGATGCCCGGCTTCCTGGAACAGGCGCTTGCGGTCCGAATGGGTGGCGAGCGTCGAGCCATTGCCCGGCAGCGACAGGCCCAGCGCCTCGGTGAGGCAATTCATCGAATTGGCGGTGAACATGCCCGAGCAGGAGCCGCAGGTGGGGCAAGCGGCTTCCTCGACGGCCTGCACTTCCTCATCCGTATAGTGGTCATCGGCGGCCATCACCATGGCGTCGACCAGATCAAGCGCCTGCAGCTTGCCCTTGACCATGGCCTTGCCCGCTTCCATCGGCCCGCCCGAAACGAATACCACGGGGATGTTCAAGCGCATCGCGGCATTGAGCATGCCGGGGGTGATCTTGTCGCAATTGGAGATGCAGACCATGGCATCGGCGCAGTGCGCATTGACCATATATTCCACCGAGTCCGCGATGATGTCGCGGCTGGGCAGGGAATAGAGCATGCCGTCATGGCCCATGGCGATGCCGTCATCGACCGCGATGGTGTTGAATTCCTTAGCGACGCCGCCGGCCGCCTCGATTTCGCGGGCAACGAGCTGGCCCAGATCCTTAAGGTGCACATGGCCGGGCACAAACTGGGTGAACGAGTTCACCACCGCAATGATGGGTTTGCCGAAATCGCCGTCCTTCATGCCAGTAGCGCGCCAGAGGCCGCGCGCGCCGGCCATGTTGCGGCCATGGGTGGTGGTGCGGGAACGATAGGCGGGCATGGTGGTGTCCTCGAGATGCTGCCGGTGGACCGATTTGGCGTTGGTTCTGTTTAGACCCATTCCAGCCGGGCTTCAAGAAATTTCCGTACCGTACCGTACGGTACTGGTGTCGTCGAGGTTTCACGTGGTTGCGACGAATAATCATGCGCCTGGTTGCAATATGTCCGTTCGGATTGGGCTTTGTACCGTGTTTCGTGTCACAGTGGCGTCATGACAAAAAATCTCACTTCAATCGAACGCGCTTTTGAATTGGCCCGCAGCGGCAAATGCCGGTCATTCAGCGAAATCAAAGCCGCACTCAAGGCTGAAGGGTACGACACCGCGACCATTACCGGTGGCACCTTGTCAAAGCAGTTGCGCCAGCTCATCGCCGCAAACACGAAGTCGTAGACCACTACGCCTTGCCATGAACACTATTTAGTGCGATATGGAGCCATACGTTTTCAGCCCAAGTCGGCTGCCTCTAGCCGGTTCATCCCGGTCCTTGGCTTACTGATCCACTTTGCGAACGTTTGTAGGCCCTCTTGCATGTTGCGGAGGGAAACGCTCGTTCCGCTTCGGCTCCGAGCTTTAAGGAAATCTAAAAATGGCAACCGTCACCGGTACTGTAAAATTCTTCAACACCACCAAGGGCTTTGGTTTCATTACGCCTGAAAACGGCGGCAAGGACCATTTCGTCCACATCTCCGCTGTCCAGAATTCTGGCGTTGATGGCCTCTATGAGAACGACAAGGTCACCTACGAGGTTGAGACCGGTCGTGATGGCCGCGAGTCTGCCATCAACCTGGTGCTGCAGAAGTAATTTTTACTCCTGCGATGATGATTGAGGCCACCATTTTTGGTGGCCTTTTTCTTGTCTCGAGAAACGTTTGAGACGCATCTCGCGCCCCAGTCTGCGGGCAAAGGCGAGGGGAGCGGCCAAAGGGGACTGTCCGGTTGGTCAAGTTTGGCAGAGTGTCTGTCGAAGGGCACCTCCACTCCGCTCCTCCCCTCATCAGACCGCTCAATGCGTGCGTCCTAAATTGTGCTCCTGGGGAGCGGTCTTTGCCTCTTCTTATCTAACTGAAACGAAGATCGAATTTCGCCGTGCAACCGGAGGGCCACGTGGAGCGGCGCACTCGCCCGTCTTTGAGTCAGAATTTGTAGCGAACACCCAGGGTCACCGCATTGGAGCCATCGATGTGCGCAATGGTGCCGAAGCCACCCGAGCGGTGCTGGATGCGGCCGAAGGCTTCCCATTGGGGGTGATCGTCATGCGACACGGCAATTTCCGGGGCCAGATAGTAGAGCAAGGTGGCGCTGTCGCCTGAAGCGGTGGTGCGGGTGGTCTCAACGCCAATGGTGTCGGTGACCACAGAAAAGCCGCCCGTGATGGACGGCGTGATGTTGAGCGGGCCAAATTCGACTTCGGTCAACCGCCCCACCAAGCCCGCCCACGCCTCCGCTGAGGTAGATTGTCCCGTGCGAATACCAATCCCGGCCTCGAGTCCGAGCGCGAAACTCTCATATTCGTAGAAGAACCGCTGATAGCCGACACCGGCGAAATAATTGGGCTCATAGCCGCTGTTCCAGAACACCAGCGCATCGCCAAAATAGCCGCTGCTCATCGGGCCGCCAAAGATGAAGACGGATTCGTCATTGCGCGCAGTGAGCGCTTCGGCCCCACTGGCGGCGGGCGCAAAAGGGCATATGGCCCACAGCGCCAGAATGGCGCGGGCAGATGGTTTCATTGTTATGTCATCCGTGCTGTTGGGGACGGAAACGCGAAACGCCCAACACGGTTCACATGACTGTGTTCACATTTTCCGCGCGTTCCGCTGCCCGGGCAATTGGAACGGGCGCCCCCGGCACCGCGTTTTGCCTCGAATGAACAAAGGAGCACGAAATGGACGCCATACCGACTGACATTCATGAAGGCATGCGGGTCGTAGACAAGGCCATGCAGCCCATCGGCAAAGTCGAGACATTTCGCAGCACGGATGAGGCGCCGGATGCGCCCGAGGTTGATGCCGCCGGTATCAGCCCGGTCTTGGAGCGGCAGCGCAATGACCTGACGGGATTGCTCGCCGACCTGTTCCACCCGGACGACGGTCTGCCTCGCGAAATGCAGGAAAAGGCCTTGCGTGAAGGCTTTGTTCGACTTGATGCGGAAGGATTATTTGCGGCGGACCGCTATATTTTCCCCGAGCATATCGACCGGGTCGATGATGATCGCCTGGTGCTGCGCGTCGGCCGGGACGAGTTGCTCAAGGCCTAGTCTTTTGGGCCTCGCCCCATTCCCTCCATTCCGCGCTGAATGGAGGGACCCATCGCGCCTACAGATGCCCTGTAAGCGGATAGTCCGCTCCCTTGCGGACAAGACTTACCAAGACTTCGCCTCTGAGACTGTTAACCTATCGAGTATTTTCCCTTAACCACCGCAGTTTACTACGGCGGAAAATTTGCGAGCCGACTCGCGTATAACTGCGGATTACGGTCTGGCTTTCGGTCCTGATGATCGCTTCCAGGTGGCTTGGCCATCGTTCATTGGAGGATTGTCATGGTGTACAAGCGTATGTCTGTTCACACGCAAGGGGCGACGCTGAAGGTCTACGTGTTCTGACTCTGCCTCCAGTCAGGGCGTAGCGGACCGGCCGTCCTGCCCGACGGCCGGTTTGCCTGATCCTTCAGACGGGGCGGGTGGCAAGGATCATGTAGTTGATCGCCATATCGAGCGAGGTCCGCCAGTCATCGGCCAGGGGATTATAGGTAACGCCAGTCTGGTCGATGACGGTGAGATTGTTGCGCCGCAACTGGGCGGCAATTTCCTCGGGCGTAAGGAATTTTTTCCAGTCATGCGTGCCGCGCGGCAGCCAGCGCAGTACATATTCGGCACCGATGATCGCCAGGGCCCAGGAGCGGGCGGTGCGGTTGAGCGTGGCGGTGAACATCAGTCCGCCCGGTGCCACCAGATCGGCGCAACTCTTCATGTAGAGCGGCACGTTGTCGACATGTTCGACCACTTCCATGTTGAGCACCACATCGAACTTTTCGCCGGCGGCGACCAGTGCCTCACTGGTGGTGGCGCGATAATCAATCGCGAGCCCGGATTGCTCGGCGTGAATTCTGGCAATGGCAATATTGCGCTCGGCGGCATCAATGCCGGTTACGCTGGCCCCAAGACGTGTCAGGGGTTCGCACAAGAGGCCGCCACCGCAGCCGACATCGAGTACGCGCAACCCCTCGAAGGGCCGGATGGAGCCGGCGTCCCGGTCGAAATGGCGGATCAGATGGTCGCGGATATAGCTCAGCCGCACCGGATTGAACTTGTGCAGCGGCTTGAACTTGCCCTTTGGGTCCCACCATTGTTCGGCCATGGCTGCGAACTTGGCGATTTCGGCGTCGTTGACAGTGGTCTTTGCGGTATCGGTCATGAACGATGCGCTCCTTGCCTGACCATATGACCCGCCCGATGGGGCAGGGGCAAGGTACGGCCTGTCGCAGGATTGACGGTATGGGCCAATCGTAACCGTGATGCCCATTGATTGCGCATCGGCTTTGTGGCATGTCCGCCCGCAACAATGAAGCGTACCGCCGGGTTCGGCGTATCAGCGGGGAAAATCCATTGGCCCGTATCGTCGTCAAGTTCGGTGGCACCTCGGTCGCCAATGTGGAACGCATCCGCAATGCTGCGCGCCATATCAAGCGTGAGGTCGAGGCCGGCCATGAAGTGGCCGTGGTGGTTTCGGCCATGAGCGGCAAGACCAATGAGCTGGTCGGCTGGGTCAATGAGGCCTCCAAGTTCCATGATGCGCGCGAATATGACGCCGTGGTGGCATCGGGCGAGCAGGTGACGGCGGGGCTGATGGCCATTGTCCTTTCGGAAATGGGTATCCAGTCGCGCAGTTTTGCCGGCTGGCAGGTGCCTATCCATACCGATGACGCGCATGGCGCAGCCCGGATTACCGAAATCGACCCGACCGAGCTCGACAAGCGCATGAAGGATGGGTGGGTGCCGGTGATTACGGGTTTCCAGGGCATTTCGCCCCATGGCCGCGTGACCACGCTGGGCCGCGGCGGGTCCGACACTTCGGCCGTGGCGGTGGCTGCAGCCGTCAAGGCGGACCGCTGCGATATCTATACCGACGTCGATGGCGTCTACACCACCGATCCGCGCATCGTGCCCAAGGCGCAGCGCATGACCAAGATTTCCTTCGAGGAAATGTTGGAAATGGCCTCGCTCGGGGCCAAGGTGCTGATGATCCGTTCAGTGGAAATGGCCATGGCGCATAAGGTGCGCCTGACCGTACGCTCCAGTTTCGATGACCCGGACGCGCCGCAGATCGCGCCCGATGGGACGCCGGGTGTGCCCGGCACGCTTGTCTGCGATGAGGATGAGATCATGGAACAGCAGATCGTTTCGGGCGTGACGCTCGCCAAGGCCGAAGCCAAGATCACCCTGCGCAAAGTCAAGGACAGCCCAGGCGTCGCCGCCGCCATTTTCGGCACGCTGGCCGACAAGGGCATCATTGTCGACATGATCGTGCAGAACATTGCCGATGATGGCGCAACAACCGACATCACCTTTACCGTGCCCGACAGCGAATATGACAAGGCTGTCAAGGCGCTCGAAGACAATGGCGGGCGCTTTGAATA
Source organism: Devosia polycyclovorans (assembly GCF_042181575.1). Classification (GTDB taxonomy): domain Bacteria; phylum Pseudomonadota; class Alphaproteobacteria; order Rhizobiales; family Devosiaceae; genus Devosia; species Devosia polycyclovorans. Next base: position 854,697 of record NZ_CP170082.1, read on the forward strand.
TGCCCGTCTCTCGGGCTCGCGTGGCGGCGCCAAGGTCTCGGTCGTGGGCGTTGGCATGCGCTCTCATGCCGGCGTTGCCGCCTCGATGTTCAAGGCCCTGGCCGACAAGGGTATCAATATCCAGCTCATCACCACGTCGGAAATCAAGACTTCGGTGTTGATCGATGAAGAATATGCCGAGCTTGCGGTTCGCGCCCTGCACACCTATTACGGTCTGGACAGACAGGACGCCTGACCACAGTCGAGGGGACAAGGCCGCGTCCTTCAAATAGGGGGGCGGCTTTGCGGGCCGCCTTATGAGAGGCATGGTCACGACCATAGGCGGCCCAAGGGTGCTCCTGCGGCAGTTGCGCGAGACAATGGCGGAGCCCCTGGCTTCGCAGGAACGTCTCGACAAGATCGTGGGCCTGATTGCGGAAAACATGCGGGCCGATGTGTGCTCGTTCTATGTGTTGCGCGATGACGGCGCGCTCGAGCTGTTTGCTACCCGCGGCCTCAATACCGAATCGGTGCACCTGACAACACTGCGGCTGGGCGAGGGCCTTGTGGGCCTGATTGCCGCCGAGGCCGAACCGCTCAGCCTGGACGACGCGACCAGCCATCCGGCCTTTGCCTATCGTCCGGAAACGGGCGAAGAAAAATACAATTCCTTCCTCGGCGTGCCGGTGCTGCGGGCAGGCCAGACGCTGGGCGTGCTGGTGGTGCAGAATGCTGACCGGCGCCATTATGGCGAAGACGAATCCGAGGCGATGCTGACCACGGCCACAATCCTGGCCGAAATGATTGCCACCAGCGACTTCGACAATCTGATCAAGCCCGGATCGGATATCGATCTCAGGCGGCCTCGTATGTTCAATGGCGTCAGCTTCACCGACGGGATCGCGCTTGGCACGGTGGTGTTGCACGATCCGCGCGTGGTGGTGACCAATTTCATCGCTGAAGACACCGATGCGGAAAAGCAGCGGCTCGACGCCGCCCTGGCGTCGATGCGCGTCTCCATCGATGCCATGCTCGACCACGGCGACATGCAGCCGACCTCGGACCACCGCGAAATTCTCGAGACCTATCGCATGTTCGCCAATGACCGGGGCTGGGTGAACCGGCTGACCGAAGCGATCGACAATGGGCTTTCGGCCGAAGCGGCGGTGGAGCGGGTGCAGAACGATACCCGCGCGCGCATGCAGCGCCAGACCGACCCCTATATTCGCGACCGGCTGCACGATCTTGATGATCTGGCCAATCGGCTTTTGCGGGTGCTGACAGGCGATGGCCAGACCCTGGGGCGCAAGGAACTGCCGGACAACGCCATCCTGGTCGCCCGCAATATGGGGCCGGCAGAACTGCTCGAATATGACCGCAAGAAGTTGCGCGGCGTGGTGCTCGAAGAGGGTGGGGCAACGGCGCATGTGGCCATTGTCGCTCGCTCTTTGGGGATCGTTGCGGTGGGCCAAGCCCAGTCCATCGTTTCGATGTGCGAAAGCGGCGATGACATTATTATCGATGGGCCGCTGGGGCAGGTGCATCTCAGGCCCACGCCGGACGTCGAGCAGACCTATATCGACAAGGTCCGCATTTCGGCACGACGGCGCGCGCATTATGCATCGTTCAAGGACAAGCCGAGCATCACCAAGGACGGCGTGGAAATCACGCTGCTGCACAATTCGGGGCTGGTGGCAGATTTGCCCATGCTGGACGATACCGGTGCGGCCGGGGTCGGACTATTCCGCACCGAGCTGCAATTTATGATCGCGAGCCGGTTGCCGCGTCTGCAGGAGCAGGTCGAGCTTTATGCCGAAGCTATGGCCATAGCCGGTGACCGTCCTGTGGTGTTCCGGCTGCTCGATATTGGCGGCGACAAGGTCGTGCCCTATCTGCGTTCGGCTGCTGAAGAAAATCCGGCCATGGGCTATCGCTCGATCCGGCTGGGTCTGGACCGGCCAGGGTTGTTGCGCACGCAGATCCGGGCGCTGCTGCTGGCGGCGCATGGGCGGCCACTCAAGATCCTGGTGCCCATGGTCACCGAAACTTTCGAGTTCCGGCAGACCAAGACCGTGCTCAACAAGGAAATGGAGCGCCTCAGGCGCGCCGGGCAACCGGTGCCGGAGAAAGTCGAAATCGGGGCCATGGTGGAGGTGCCATCGCTGTTGTTCGAGCTGGACCAGATCATGCCCGAAAGCGACTTCGTCTCCATCGGCTCGAACGACCTGGTGCAGTTCCTGACCGCCGCCGATCGGGCCAATCCTCGGGTGTCCAAGGCTTATGACCCGATCGCGCTGCCGCGCCTGCGCGCCATCAGGCTGGTGGTCGATGCTGCGGCGCGGCACAACAAGCCCGTCACAATGTGTGGCGAGCTGGCCGGCAAACCCATGGAAGCGCTGGCGCTGATGGCCATTGGCATGACCCGGCTCTCCATGGGCCCGGCCTCCATTGGCCCGATCAAGGAAATGATCCTCAATCTTGAACTCAAGCCGCTGCAGGCGGCCATTTCTGAAGCCTTGAGTGTGGGCGCAAACGGGCATTCGGTGCGCGAGCTTTTGACCGAGTGGGTGGACAAGCAGAACTTGCCCATGGGGTAGGGCTCGAATGGCCGCTTGATGTTGCGTGCCGGGATCATTACACCGCGGCCTATTGTTCCGTCCGTCGCCGCACTGCAATGCAAGCCGCGATTGCCACGTTGAAAGACCAAGAATGCCCAGCCTTCCCCAGGACAAGCTCGACGCCCTTGAAACGCGCTTCCAATACATCGAAGCCGCGCTATCGAGTGGTGCCAGCCCGGACGAATTGGCCCGGCTTTCCAAGGAGCATTCGGATCTTTCGGAAATCGTGGGCGAAATTAGCGCCTACAAGAAGGCCCTGAAGGATCATGCCGAGGCCGAGGCGCTGCTCAAGAGCGGCGACAAGGAAATGGCCGAGATGGCCGAAATGGAAATTGAAGAGCTGGACGAGAAGATCGAGCAGCTGGCCCAATCGATCCGCATCTTGCTGCTACCCAAGGACGAGGCGGACGAAAAGTCCGTCATTCTCGAAATCCGTGGCGGCACCGGCGGGGACGAAGCGGCTTTGTTCGCCGGTGATCTGTTCCGCATGTATGAGCGCTATGCGGCCGCGCGGGGCTGGAAGGTTACGGTGATGGAAGAAAGCCCCGGCGAAGTCGGGGGCTTCAAGGAAATCATCGCCAATGTGTCGGGCAAGGGCGTCTATGCCCGCATGAAATATGAAAGCGGCGTGCATCGGGTGCAGCGCGTACCCGCCACGGAGGCTTCGGGGCGCATTCATACTTCGGCAGCGACGGTGGCCGTGCTGCCGGAAGTCGAAGACATCGATATCGAAATCCGCAATGAGGATATTCGCATCGATACGATGCGCGCCTCGGGCGCGGGCGGACAGCACGTCAACACCACAGACTCGGCGGTGCGCATCACCCACATTCCGACCGGGCTTGTGGTGACCTCGGCGATGAAGTCGCAGCACCAGAATCGGGCCCAGGCGCTGGTCGTGCTGCGCTCGCGGCTTTACGAGATGCAGCGCGAGGAACGCGACAGCGCCCGTTCGGCAGAGCGCAAGGGGCAGGTCGGGTCTGGCGACCGCTCGGAACGCATCCGCACCTATAATTTCCCGCAGGGACGCGTCACCGATCACCGGATCAATCTGACCCTCTACAAGCTCGACAAGGTGATTGCGGGCGAAGCGCTGGACGAGTTGATCGAGGCGCTCATCACCGAACATCAGGCAGCACAGCTTGCCGCCATGGAGCAGAGCAACTGAGCGAGCCGCTGCGGATCGGCGCATTGTGGCGCGGCTGGCGCGACGTGTTAGGCCGGCTCGGCTTTGAAACGGCCGCGCTCGATGCCAAGCTGCTTACCGGCCATGCGCTGGGGCTTGACGCCCTTGCTCTGGCAACCCGCGAGCAGGAACAGGTGAGTGATGAGCAGGCGGCCAACGTGGCCGAGCTGCTGCAGAGGCGGATGACCGGGGAATCGGTTGCGCGCATTCTGGGCGAGAAAGAGTTCTACGGACTGCCATTTTGGCTCAATGTCGCAACACTTGAGCCGCGGCCCGACACCGAATTGCTGGTGGACCTGGCGATCGAGGCCCTGCCGCAAGGTGGGCGCCTGCTTGATCTGGGCACTGGGACCGGCTGCATTCCCATTGCGGTGCTGGCCAATCGGGCCGATGCCGAGGGAATAGCGACCGATATCGCCCTCGATGCCATGACCATGGCCCGTGAAAATGCCGAACGGAACGGGGTGCAGGGTCGTCTTGAATTTGCACTTGGGAACTGGTTTGAAGCACTTGACCTTGGGTATTCTGGACGGGACGGCGGGGAAGGCTTTGATCTCATCACCTCCAATCCGCCCTATATCGCCAGCGACGTGGTTGAAACGCTTGATCCCGAGGTCAGGGCCTTCGATCCGCGCCTGGCGCTGGATGGCGGGCCCGATGGGCTCGGTCCTTACCGGATCATCGCTGCGGGGGCAGCGCGCCATCTGAAGCCAGGCGGTCAGGTGCTCGTTGAGATCGGCTATGATCAGGGGGAGAGCGTGAGTGCGTTGTTCGCCGAACATGGTTTGACCGAAATCCTCGTTCACAAGGACCTTAATGGCCTTGATCGTGTGATTTCGGCGCACCACTTGAAGGACGAGTAAGGCTTTGCTTTGGCCAATGCGCAGTTTGTGCTAGTCAAACCGGGCCGAAGCGGTTAGTTTATAGAAGCTGTCAATGGCGCATCATGGGCGCCGCGGCGATCACACCCGATCCTAAATGCAGTAAGCTGCTCACGCAGCGCGGTTCCGAAAGTCCGGGACGACGCGGGGACGGGATGGACTTGTCCAGGGTCGCTGCCGACCGCACACGGTCTTCATGAAGCCAGAAGAGTTTCCGCCCGGTGCGCACTTACCGCCGACGGATTGAGGGCCAGATCGGGCCTATCGCGCCGGTCCGCCCATTGATGTGACGCTTAGCTTTTTAGAGTTAGACAAAGCGACCCGATGAGACCTAATCAGAACAAGAACCGGCAGCGTGGCCGGAACGGCGGACGCAAACATGTCAATCCGCTGTCGCGCAACTACGAGAGCAACGGACCTGACGTGAAGGTGCGTGGCAATGCCTCGCATGTCGCCGAGAAATATATGCAGCTTGCCCGCGACGCCCAATCTTCGGGCGATTCGGTGATGGCCGAGAATTATCTGCAGCATGCCGAGCACTATTTCCGCATCGTGTCTTCTGCCCAGCAGGCCATGAATGGTCCGCGCGATGGCCAGAGCCAGGACGAGAACGAGTTCGAAGACGACGGCAATGACGTCAATTCGCGCTTTTCCTCGCCCCAGCCGTCACAGCCGGTGCAGCAGGGCAATGACAGCGAGAGCGAGCAGCCACCCGTTGCTGCCGAAGGGGGTGAGAGGCCGGCAGAGGCGGCTTCAGCGCCGGCCGAGGGTGAGGGCGAACAGCCGGCCCGCAAGCCACGCGAGCGCCGCCCGCGTCGCCGCCGCAATGCGGGAGGCGAAGCCAATGCCGATACGGCCAATGAGGCGCAGTCCGAGCCGGTGGCAGAGCTCCCGGCTTTCCTGACGGGCAATGCCGCCGAATAAATTGCGGTGAAAACCAAACAAATGCCGGGCCCCAGGCCCGGCATTTTTGTTTGCGACCAATGACACCGCGTTGCGGGTCGAAGATTCTCCTCTCGAGCCTCTTTTGTTCGCGCTTGGATGACCTACATCTAGACCGAACGATGCGCCAATATGGGCATTGTTCAAACGACGCTTCCGCCGTCATGCCGGTGCCGAAACGGGCCGCGTGGCGGGCGAGACAAGGAGAGTTGCATTGAACATCGAGAAATACACCGAGCGGGCGCGCGGCTTCATCCAGAGTGCGCAGACCGCAGCTCTGGGCAAGGGCCATCAGCAGTTTTCACCTATCCATCTCCTCAAGGTCCTGCTTGACGACGACCAGGGCATGGCCAATGGCCTGATCAGCAAGGCCGGGGGCGATCCCAAGGCGGCGCGAGCGGGCGTGGAAGCGGCGCTGAACAAGATTCCCAAGGTGTCCGGTGATGCCGGTCAGCTTTACCTCAGCCGCGAATTGGCCAAGGTCTTCGACACTGCCGAACAGGCCGCCCAGAAGGCCGGCGACAGCTTTGTCACGGTCGAACGGTTGCTGCTCGCTTTGGTCATCGAAAAGGACAGCGACGCCGGCAAGATCCTGAGCTCTGCCGGGGTAAACGCGCAGGGACTCAACAAGGCCATCGAAGAAATCCGCAAGGGCCGTACAGCCGACAGCGCTTCGGCCGAGAACACCTATGATGCGCTCAAGAAATACGCCCGCGACCTGACCGCCGATGTGCGCGAAGGCCGGCTTGATCCGGTGATCGGGCGCGATGAGGAAATTCGCCGCACCATCCAGGTTCTGAGCCGTCGCACCAAGAACAATCCGGTGCTGATCGGTGAACCCGGCGTCGGCAAGACTGCCATTGCCGAGGGCTTGGCCATCCGCATCGTCAATGGCGACGTTCCAGAATCGCTCAAGAACAAGAGCCTGCTGGCGCTCGACATGGGCGCGTTGATTGCGGGCGCGAAATATCGCGGTGAGTTCGAAGAGCGCTTGAAGTCGGTGCTCTCGGAGGTGCAGGCCGCCGAGGGACAGATCATTCTGTTCATCGACGAAATGCATACGCTGGTTGGTGCCGGCAAGAGCGAGGGCGCCATGGACGCGTCCAATCTCCTCAAGCCTGCCTTGGCGCGCGGTGAGTTGCACTGCGTTGGCGCGACCACGCTGGATGAATATCGCAAGCATGTGGAAAAGGATCCGGCCCTGGCCCGGCGTTTCCAGCCGGTCTTTGTCAGCGAGCCGACAGTGGAGGACACCATTTCGATCCTGCGGGGCCTAAAGGAAAAATACGAACTGCATCACGGCATTCGCATTGCGGATTCCGCCCTGGTGAGCGCGGCCACCCTCAGCAACCGCTACATCACGGACCGTTTCCTGCCCGACAAGGCCATCGACCTGATGGATGAGGCCGCCGCGCGGTTGCGCATGGCCGTGGACAGCAAGCCCGAAGCGCTGGACGAGCTGGATCGACGGATCATGCAGCTCAAGATCGAGCGCGAGGCGCTCAAGAAGGAGACCGATGAGGGCTCCAAGACCCGGCTCGACCGGCTCGAACACGACCTCGCGGGACTTGAGGAACAGGCCCAGACCCTGTCAGCCAAGTGGCTGGCGGAGAAAGAACGCCTGCAGGGCTCGACCAAGATCAAGGAAGAGCTCGATGCGGCCCGCTCGCAGCTGGAAATCGCTCAGCGCCAGGGTGATCTGGCCAAGGCCGGTGAGCTAGCCTATGGCGTCATCCCCGATCTCGAAAAGCGGCTTGCCGCGGCCGATGATGCGGATGGCGATGGCAAGCCTGACCCGGTGATGGCCAAGGAAACCGTGGAACCCACCGATATTGCCCAGGTGGTTTCGCGCTGGACCGGCATTCCGGTCGACCGGATGATGGAGGGAGAACGCGAAAAGCTCCTGCATATGGAGAGTTCGCTTGGCGCCCGGGTCATCGGGCAGTCCGAAGCGGTGGCCGCCGTTGCCAAGGCCGTGCGGCGCTCGCGGGCGGGCCTGCAGGATCCAAACCGGCCGATCGGCTCGTTCATGTTCCTGGGCCCAACTGGCGTGGGCAAGACCGAATTGACCAAGGCGCTGGCGCAGTTCCTGTTCGATGACGAGACCGCCATGGTGCGGCTCGACATGTCCGAATTCATGGAGAAGCACTCGGTCGCCCGGCTGATCGGCGCGCCTCCGGGCTATGTCGGCTATGACGAGGGCGGGGTGCTGACCGAAGCGGTCCGGCGCCGGCCTTATCAGGTGATCCTGTTCGACGAGATCGAAAAGGCGCACCCGGATGTGTTCAACGTCCTGTTGCAGGTGCTCGACGACGGTCGGCTGACCGACGGACAGGGCCGCACGGTAGATTTCCGCAACACGGTGGTGATCCTCACCTCCAATCTGGGGGCGGAATACCTGGTCGAACTCAAGGATGGCGAGTCAGTGGACCTGGCCCGTGGCAAGGTGCTCGATGCCGTCAAGGCGGCGTTCCGGCCGGAGTTCCTCAACCGGATCGATGAAATCCTGCTGTTCCACCGTCTGGGGCGCGAACACATGGGCAATATTGTCGATATCCAGTTCGGCCGGCTCGAAGCCCTGCTCAAGGATCGGGACATCACGCTGGAATTGACCCCCAAGGCCCGCGATTGGCTGGCCAACGAGGGCTATGACCCGGCCTATGGCGCTCGTCCGCTCAAGCGCGTCATTCAGCGCGAAGTGCAGGACGAGCTGGCCGAGGAGATTTTATCGGGAACGGTCAGCGATGGCGGCCGCGTTCTGGTGGACGCCGACGACAATGGTATCGTGCTTCGCCCCGCCGATACGATGGCGGCCGGCGCGGCAGCTTGATAGAGCACAATGCTCGATGCAAAAGGGCCGGTCTGACGACTGGCCCTTTTGTATTTGCTCGACCTGATGGCGGGTGCGACATGTTCTAGAACATGACGCGAACAAATTCACGAGGACCTTGGGGAGCGATTGATGGACCAGATCGACTACATAGAGTTTCCAACATCCGACCGATCCGCCACCAGCGGTTTTTTTCGTGCTGCCTTTGGGTGGGGCATAGTCGGCTTCGGTCCAGACTATGACGGTTTGGAGGGTGCCGGGATCGATGGCGGCGTCGATCAGGCAGCCAATCGCGTCGCCGCGAGCATGGCCGTGATCCGGACCGAAGATCTGGATGACGCCGAACGGCGCGTCATCAAGGCGGGCGGTGTTATCACACGCGCCCAGTATGATTTCCCTGGCGGGCGGCGCTTCCACTTCCGCGAGCCGGGTGGCAACGAACTGGCTATGTACGTATACGTGGACCGGCCCGAATAGCGGATGAGGTCAGTTCGCCTGGGCAACCGAGACGGGCGCCGGTTCACGGGCCATCAGGTCATTGATCTGGGCAATGGTCTGGTCAAATTCTTCGCGATATTGTGCCGCCAGCACATTGTCCTTTGGCAGCTTGACGCTGAGGGGATCGACGAGGTTGCCGTTGATCTTGATCTCGAAGTGCAGATGCGGGCCGGTGGACTGACCCGTTGAGCCGACATAGCCGATGACCTGTCCCTGGCGCACATGGGAGCCGGCGCTGAGCCCTTCGGCGTAGCGGGACATGTGGCCATAGGCTGTTTCGTAGCCGTTGACGTGCTGGATTTCGACCTTGTTGCCGTAGCCCGACTGCCACTTGTAGTGGGTGATGACGCCGTCGCCGGCGGCATATATCGGTGTGCCCGTGCGTGCTGCCAGATCGACCCCGGTGTGCAGTCTGCGCGTCTTGAAGATGGGATGAATACGATAGCCGAAGCGGGAGCGCAGCGTGCCACCCCCTTCGAGCGGACGGCGATTGAGGAAGCGCTTTCCGGTTTCCCCATCCGGATCGTAGAAATCGACGACGCCATCATCGGTGGTGAAGCGATAGAGCTGCCGTGTCGTGCCCGACAGGGTCAGGCCGACATAGAGAAGTTCCTCGCCACTGCCATCACCAGTGTCACCCGCTTCGAGAATCTCGATGGTGTCACCCGCGGCAATGCGTTTGGTCATGTCGATGTCATAGGCAAACATGGCGATGATGCGCTCGATCGTGGCGTCGCTCAAATCATGCTTGCGCCCGGTTTCCCAGATCGAACGATAGATGCTGGGCAGATTACCCACATTGATCTGTTCGACATCCTCGGCGGGGAAATCGACCCAGTCCGGTTGCAGGCCCACCACATATTGACCGTTGTCGCTCAAGGCCACGGTGGCGATGTGCCGATCACCCGGCGCGCCCTCGGGCCGATAGATCGACATGCGGTAAGGCACAAGGCTGGTGGCGCCGGTGCCCAATGGTCCATAGAGGATGCGCAGCCGAATACCGGCCGGAAGACCTGCCGCCGGCATGAGACTGGCCAAGGTACGTTCCACCATCCCAACCTGGGCCGGCGTGAAACCATTGCGCAGAAGCGTGTCCGCCAGAGGACCAAGTTCTCGCACGGTCAAGAAGCGTTCAGTCCGGCCGAGCGACTCACCTGAGGCCAAGGTCGTCTTGGGGACGACAGTCACGTTCTCCGCTACGCCGGTGACCGCGCCGGATGGCTGCGAAGCCAGTTCCTGCAGGCTCGGGGCGAGGGCCGCATAGGCGAGTGCCGGGCCCGCCCCGTCAACGGTAAAGGGGGCGCCAATCATGGCCCGCACGAAATCAGCCGCCCCCTGATCAGAGATGGCCCTTGAGGGTACGAAGTCAT